>NZ_JAQTQR010000096.1 GCF_028712165.1 Sulfuricurvum sp.
CACCGGGTTTTAGTGCATGATTCACAAGTAGATTTGCGACTTCAAAACTGGCATCCACAAACTCCAATTCCGGTAAATCTCTCATACTTTTTCGCTCATCGACACTGTCAATTTTAATAATGACATTGGCATCTTTATCGTAGTTCAAAACTGCTTCACTGATAAGACGTCTGTTTTGTTCGCTGCTCATCGTAATGATGATCGCTTTGGCTTCTTTAACCATCAAAGACTCTAAAACGGGGAGTTTGTTTAAGTGACCGAAGTAGGCCATGTAACCCAGTTTTCTGGCATGCAAAACGTGTTTAAGATTGTCGGAAATGATAATAAAGTTAGCCCCTTTTGCTTGCAGGGACGATGCGACTATTTTCCCCAGCATTGCAAATCCGGCAACGATGATATGATCTTGTCGTTCGATAGGGGTGATGACGTCTGACTCGAAGAACTCTTTCTCAAAATAGGAGGAGAGTTTATAGATATTTCCGATGATGAACGGGGTAAGAATCATGGAAATAACACTCACGAGAATCAAAAAACTCGCCATCTCTTCACTAATCAGCTTTTGCGACCCTGCAAGGGCGAAAATAGCAAAGGAAAATTCCCCGATTTGTGCGAGGGAAAGAGCTGTTTTAGCAGAGGTATTTTTATCAGAGTTGCGTCGGATTATGGCGTAAATGACGAGTGCTTTGAAAAGCATAGCGAAGACAAAAACAAAAATAATGATATGGATATTGGACAAAAAGTAGACCATATCGATTTTCGTCCCCACTCCGAAGAAAAAGGTTCCGAGAAGGAGGTCCTTGTAGCTGGCGATATCCGATTCAACTTTGACATTGTAGCGGGTATCGGCGATGATCATACCGGCGATAAACGCTCCGAGTGAGTAGGTAAACCCCATAGAATGGGCAAGCAGCGAAGCACCGATGAGAATGGAGAAAACCGAGCCCAAAAAGAGCTCTTCCAACTCCGTTTTTGCGGAAAATTGCAAAAGGGCATTAACGATTTTTTCACCGATCGTAAACATAAATACGACAACAAAAATGGCGGATATTACAGTTTTTAAAAGGATTTCACCGATCGATGCGGTATCGTTGGACAAAAAGGTAATGAGGAGCAAAATAGGGATAACCGCCAAATCCTGAAAGATCAAAATCCCCATCGATTTTTGACCATACGGAGTATGGATGTCTTTTGACTCTTTGAGGTAGGTGAGGACGATGGCAGTGGATGAGAGTGAAAAAGCCAACGAAATGATGAGCGAGGTATTGAAATTGAGATGAAAAAGATAAAAAGAGAGTAAAAAGATCACTACCACGCTGAATACGACTTGCAGCAAACCGTTGGTCAGGAGGATCTCTTTCATCTTTTTGATTTTGTCCAGACTCAGTTCCAGACCGATCGTAAACATCAAAAAGACGATCCCGAATTCGCCGATGAGATTGAGTGAATCGATCCCGTCACCATTGAATCCAAAGAGGTAGCTGATGATAGTTCCGGTGGCAATATAGCCCAAGATGTGGGAGACACCGAACCGTTTGAGGATGATGTTGAGAACCGTAGCAATAGCAATGGTTAAAAAGATTGTTAAAAGTAAGTTTTCCATAGACACATTATAGTGCAAGGTCTGTGCTAAGGGTGGTTAAAAAGTAGGCGGTACCCTCTCTTGATTACTCTAAAAGATCACTTTCTTCAAAATCTATTTTTTCGAGATCCATATCGTCAAAATTCATCTCCTCTTGTTCCAATAACAATGATGGAATTTTAATATAAAAACATGCACCGTCTTGTGTATTTTCAAATCCTATTGATCCGTGTAAATTATTTTCTACAATGGATTTGCTAATGTAAAGTCCCAATCCGCTACCCTCTTTGCTCTCTTTCGTTGAAAAGTAAGGCTCGAATATCCGATGTTTGATTGATTCATCTACGCCGCCGCCGTTATCGATGATTTCTGCGGTAAACAGTTCATTATCCGGTGAAAAGCTGGTACGCACTATAATTTTTGCTGAAGCGATGTTACGACGTACTAAGGCTTCCTTGGCATTATTGATCAGATTGAGCAGTACTTGCACCACATCTTGCTGTCGTGTGTTGATTTGCATGTGTGTGGTACACTCTTTTTCCAATACGATGTTATTGTTTTCTAGATTTTTTTCAAGTAATCGAATCGTATCGCAAATGATTTTATCAAAATCGGTAGTTTCTACGCGGGCATCTTTTTGAAAATAACGGCTGAAATCATCGATGGTGTTGGATAACAGTTGGACTTGTTCCGTCATGGTATCGATACATGTACGCTCCTCCAGCTCTATGATTTGTGGAGAAAACTCTAAATTATTCAAGCACATTTGGATAATAGAAAGCGGCTGACGCCATTGGTGGGCAATCATGTTCAGCATTTCTCCTACTGCGGCAAGACGTGACTGTGCTAACAACATTCTCTCTTTCTCTTGCAGCTTGTTTTCAATTTGACGATATTTACTGACATCTTCGCCAATAGCTATGAGATGTGTTATGTTGTCATTTGAGTCTTTTATCGGAGAGATTGCCATACGGATGATATGTTCAGAACCGTCTTTATGCTGTTTTTTCACCTCACCAATCCAGACTCTATTCTCTGAGAGTGTATTGTAGAGATCTTCAGAAGCGAGAGGATTGAGTCCCATCGTGTTCATAATCTCTGCATTATGTCCAACCAGTTCCGATTCCTCAAGGCCGCAACATTCGCAAAAAGAGTTGTTAACATACTGGACGGTCCCGTCAATTTTACTGATTAGAACCGTATTGCTGGACTGATTCACTGCTTTTTGCAACAATACGAGTTTTTGATGCAACTCTTCACTGGAAGTGATGTCGACCAGATTAACGACAAAAAGCGATTCATCATGTACGAAACGGTCAATATGGACATGAAATACCCGTGGATGACCTTCGTGATTAAGCATCGTAATTTTGGAGTATTCTCCCTGCTGTTTCATCGTGAAAATAGTTGATAAACAATGATGATTATCTACGTTTTGATCATCAATAAAATGGGAACATATTCCCCCATGACGAACAATTTCATCGGAGGATGAGACACCGAAAAAGGTTAAAAATGCCTCATTGCACTCGATAATTCGTGTTTCGTTGCCTAACATAGTCAAAGCGGTTTGACTGTCAAGCATTTGTCGAAAAATGTGTTCGCGTTCCATTTGTTTAGTCAATTCTTCATTCAGTGTAGCAATATGTGTGGTTTGTTTCCGCAACTGTCGATATAGGAACAGAATAAATACTAATACAACACTCAGAAGCAGGATAATCAACACGGCCAAAATAATCTCTACTGCATACTCCTTCACAACTTCTGCAAGGGTTATCTCTGTATTGTAAGGAGGCATGTTCAACGTTTTGAGCAGATCATGTACGGGTGAATAATCCAACGGAATCGTCCAATGATCTGTTTTGGTACGTTTGGCAACTTCAAGACCAGGTTCAATACCAAGTAAGGCAATCAGGACCGATTCTGCAAGTTTGTCGGATGTATGGGAGAGTTTGGCAAAGGGCCATTCGGGATAGAGTACAGTACTGACTGCAAAGGGAAATCCAGGATATTTTTTAGGGGCGATAACACGCACTTGATCCATACGGATTTTTCCTTCTGCTGCCATACGTTCCAATGTATCGCTGCGAACCGTTCCCGCATCTACACGCCCTTCTAATACCGCGTCTACAACAGCATCATGGGAATTTAAAAAAAGAAGTTTAGAAAAATCTTTTTCATTTACTCCATGATCGAGTAACTCTTTTTTACCCATAATCCATCCGCCGAATGATGCAGGATCTACTGCGGCGAAACGTTTGTTTTTTGTATCTTCCAAAGTGTGGATGTCGGTATTGTCACTCCGCGTAAAAATCACTCCGCCGAAACGCTGCAGACCGGTTCCATCGTCTGAGTGGTTTTGAAGCGTAGCGATGCGGCTGGTACCGTAACGGTACTCAAATGTAACGTACTGAAACGTGTTTGTCAATACAAAATCGACCGAAGCATTGGCCACTGCGTCATTTAGGTCGTGAAAACCAAGCGGTACGATCTCAAAAGTGTAAGCGGGAATTTGTTGGTCCAAATACACTGCCAATGGCTGCCACTGCTGCATTGTTTGCGGTATTCCCCGCTTTGCAAGAATGCCTATTTTAATCGTTTCTTTGGCTGCTGCGGATACATTGACTGCACCGATGAGGAATAAAACAAACAAAATAATGGAAATAACACTTTTTTGTATTTTCGGAACAACGGCAACATTACGCATAAATATTCTCTCTTTTTATTTGAGTCGGCTGATTTTTTACCTTAGTAAATATCCTATCTCAAACTCGTTTGAAGTTCGTATAAACTTCAGCAGAATATTTTTTTGCAGTAAATATATGATTGGATTGATAAATATCTAGGGTTTAAAAATAGTATTAAATATAGAGATAATTTTCGGCTCTCTCGAAAGATGTGATTGCACTGTTACAGTAACTTTTGTTGTTTATGACAGCAGTTGATGTTTTCATGTATCGCGTACATAACGAAGCGAGTATATCGAGCAAACGTTTATTCACTCTCCCTTCTCCGAATTCGCCGTAAGTAATATAGTCATTGAGGGCACAAATTTCTTCGTTGTCATCATAGGCATATTCATCTAAAAAATCGCAACATGCCGCATAGCTTGTATCTGAATCCGCATCATCATCGATATAGAAAATGACATCGTTCGTTTTCGCTCTGAATGTTTCTAGTGCATTGATAAACATAATATATTTTCCCTATTTCTTGGAATTCCATCTTATAAGATGAAGATGTTACGAGGAAGCTTACTGATGTTTTATTTCTGAAGGGAAACAAAGTTATTACATGAAACTAGATCATGTAATACCAATAAGAATTTCACATGTTAAAAATTATAGTGAATAATTGCGATTTAGGGTGATTAAAAAGTAGGCTATTTTTAGTATGGTTAGATATAATTAAATTATATTTCAATAAATAATGATAATTTTTGGAGATTGAATGAGTAATAAACGACGGATTTTAAATTGGATTTTTTTGATTTTTTTGATCATTTATCTACTGGGTGGAATTCTTCTCATGTTTTTTCAGCGTTCCTTTATCTATTTCCCTTCAACATCTGTATATCAAGGTCTGAAGGAAATGATGATCGATGCAAAAGATGCAAAATTAAAAATCATTGTACTAAATGAAGGTCATGATGATGCTATTTTATACTTTGGTGGAAATGCTGAAGCTGTAGATGCTTATCAGCAAGAATTTTCACAATATTTTAACAATTACACCATTTATCTCGTTAATTATCGTGGATACGGTGGAAGTACTGGAAAACCGAACGAGAATGCTCTTTATGAGGATGCCCTTTTAGTCTATGACAAACTCAAAATTAAGCATAAAAATATAGCAATAATTGGAAGAAGTTTAGGGAGTGGAGTCGCGACGTATGTTGCTTCAAAACGGGATATTAAAAAACTCATTTTGGTCACTCCGTTTGATAGCTTCGAAGAGATTGCAAAAAAGCAGTTTCCAATTTATCCGATAAAGTTTATGCTTTTTGATAGATATGACTCTATTGATCGAGCGGAAGAGATAAAAGCCAGAACACTTATTTTAATGGCAAGGAATGATATTCTTGTACCAAATGAGAACAGTATTAGGCTTTATGCTGCTTTTGATCCATTGAAAGTTCATAAGCAAATATTTGAAGGTTTTGGACATAATGATATTCAATTAGCTACACAGTATTATTCGACAATGGAAGGATTTTTGAATAGAGAAATAACGCTTGATTTTAATGAATTAAATAGTGATTTGAGTGAAGCTGATATTGTTACAAAATATAAAAAGATAAAATTCTCATGTGGTAATGAGCGAAGCGCGATTGCAGAACGCTATTGTTACGCGGATATAGATCGTTTTAATGGGACGGATGCTCGATTAATCGTTTTCTTTTTCGATAAAAATAAGTTAGTTGAAGTAAAAATCGACCTTGAACCTGGTGACAATCATAAGTTTTTAATAGATCGTTATACGCAAGAGTTCGGTTCAGCTTTAATAGTACCAAAGCCCCAAAATGGAGTACAGCTCATTGGATGGGTTTTAAAGGATGGACAAATTGTGACATCATTACAGTCAGATCCAAAACAAGATATGTTTCTTTGGATAAGCAGCAGGAAAAATATTGAATAACTTAGTAAATGGACGGAATATATTTTTCGGTGTAGAGGACTAAAGATGTCTAACACAAATGAAAAACCAATATTGGTTCTAAAATATCAGTTCAGAAGTGTTCTATTTAAATCAATCTTAATCTATCTGCCATTGATCGTATTAGGAGTACATTTTTTACTAAAATGTGGAATAGATTGTTCTTCAAGTGAAAGTTTTAAATCGATAGGATTCATATTAATTGGTTTAATTGCTTTGTATAAATTTCTTGGATTGATGTATATAAGCGAATTTAGAATTTATACAACAAAAATAGAAAAAATATACAAAAATGGGTTTGTGAATACAATAGAGTTATTAAACAGTAATGTAAAACTTACAACTTTATATCCATTCTACAGAACAATTTTGACTTTTGTAAATCATTATAATGGAAAAAAATATCATCTTTATATTGATCTTTCTTTGTTATCCAAAGATGATCGCACAAAAGTTTTTTATTTTTTATCAAATATTTCAGCACAGAATTTTGAGGAAATCAATAAGGTTGAAATTAACAGAGTAGTATCTTTTCCAATTAATGAAAGTACGTTAATAAAATTTGATGAGCATAAATTTGCAAACAAAAGATTTTTTTCAAATTCACTTTCAAATATTCAAAATTCTTTTTCGGCATATTTATATATTTTAGTTGTGTTAATAATTTTTCTATCCTTTATCTTAATAATAAGTACGCCAAAAAATGACATTAGAGAAAAAAGAAAAAATGAAATAAAAAATACAAAAGTTTTGGAAAAGATCAATCTTGATTATTCAGGTCTAGATTCAAATATGACAAAAGTAGATATATTTAATAAATATAAGACAGTTAAATTTACTTGCAATAAGAATATGACAATAGCGAATGAAGAAATGTGTTATGCAAATATAAAGTACTTTGACTCGATTAAAGCTGAAGAAATTGTTTTTAGTTTCAAAAATAAAATGATAAACCAAGTGATTGTTAGGGTAACACCAACTGGGTATACGAACTTAGTTGATCGTTGTAATCATAAATATGGCTCAGCAAACAAAATCATTAAATCTGTTGGTGGGGAACAAATGATTATATGGAAATTTAGTAATGGTCTATTAGCTACTTCAATAGAAAAAAAACGTATGAGAAATATGTTTATATGGACTGTATCTAAGCCGTTAAAGAATTGATAATTAGAATTTCTCTCGTATCATCATACGTTTTCGTCTCTAAAAGAAGGGTGATTTTTGCGTTCGGTATCTCATCGACGACGATAATCGCTGAGGTATTAAACGGGCTTCCCGTAAGACGAGAACGAAGTGTGATTTCGGTTTCGATCAGTGGTGCGTTAAACATCAATTCTTTGGTGTCTTTATAGTCTGAATCGGTAAGTGTATTGAATGTTTCGAGAGTGATAAATCGTACTTCTTCGCGGTTTAGGAAAAACTGTCCGTCTATCTCAAAATCGATATTTCCCTGTGCCTGAGTACGGTTGATCGTTGAATAAAAGAGGGGATAAGAAGGGATAATCTCAGAGCCTGCTTTTACCGAAGAGCGAATCAGGCGGTAGTTTAAAAACCGTTCTTTGATGATGCGATAGGGGGTACCTTGATCTTCTAGTTCCATCCGTTTCTTATAGAGTTCCAAACGCTCTTCGATCGAAGCAGGGAGGATTTGACGAGAAATAGGGGAGAACATTTCATCCATCAGGCGGTGCTGCTGATCGCGCTGCATGGTGAGCCCGTAGATACAGCCGCAGTAGTCCTGACGGTAGAGCTGCTGTTCTTTGCTGACTCTGCCTTGATCGTTGGTTCCGCCGTTTTTACGGTAATCGAATGCGATAAACTCGACACCATGTGTTGAATGGAATGCATCGCCCGATTTTTTGAGCTGTTCTTGCGCTTTTAGGGGGCTGACGAGGAGGGTGGTGGTCATGGAGGTTTCGCCGAGTTCGAGTGCTTTGTGGGCACTCACCTCGAAACGTTTGTCAAAGCACACTTCGCAGCGCGCACCCTTCTCGGGTTCTTTTTCGAGTCCCCGGACGGCGTTCATCCAGTTTTCATAATCATAGGGGCCTTCTATCAGCTCAATGCCCAGTTTTTTACAGCTGCGTTCTACGTCTAAAAGGCGGAGTTGATATTCGCTGTAAGGGTGGATGTTGGGATCATAGAAGAACCCGACGAGCTTTTCGTCGGGGAATTCCTGCTGCAGCTTCTCCATAAAGAAATGGGAATCGACACTGCAGCAGATGTGAACTAGCATGAATTAGTCGCGTGCAGCTAAAATTTCGACTTTTTCGATGGTGTCGCGCATTTGGATGCTGTCAAGAACCGCCATAG
>NZ_JAQTQR010000022.1 GCF_028712165.1 Sulfuricurvum sp.
AGGGCTTTAGAACCGATTTGACGTTTGAGAATGGTTAATTTACCCTCTTTGAGCGTCGGTTTGAAGACGTAAAATTCATCCGGATTGACCCGTCCGCCGACAATATTTTCTCCCAATCCCCAAATCGAGTTGATAAGGATCAGATTATCCGAACCGTTTTCGGTATCGATCGTAAACATGACCCCGCTGCTGGCAATATCGCTGCGTACCATTTTCTGAACTCCGACTGAGAGGGCAACCGCAAAATGATCGTATCCGCGGCTATGACGGTAGCTGATCGCGCGATCGGTAAAAAGCGACGCAAAACACCGCTTGATGTGTTCGACAAGCATCTCTTCACCGCGTACATTGAGATAGCTCTCCTGCTGTCCGGCGAAACTCGCATCCGGCAAATCTTCCGCCGTGGCAGAAGAACGTACCGCGACATCGACCGATACGACACCGTACTCCGCTTCCATTTGTCGGTAATTCTCAGCGATTTCTGTTTTTAGCGCATCAGGCATATCCCCTGAGAGCATCAAAGTTCGTATCGCTGATCCGCATTTGTTGAGCGCTTCGATATCGGTCAAATCAACACCGGCAAAAAACTGGCGGATTTTGGACTCAAAACCGTTATGCGCTATAAAAAAACGATATCCGTCCGCTGTGATGGCAAACCCTTCCGGAACTTTAACCCCCAGAGTTTTCAACGAACCGATCATCTCTCCCAAAGAGGCATTTTTACCTCCGACCAAGGGGATGTCTTCTAATCTCAATGAATCCAGAGTGCGAATATACTTCATAAATACTCCTTTAGAAACAACACATTTAGATAGAATACCATACTATTTTTAATATCGCATCGGAATTTTTATGACCCCTATCGTGCTTACTACTCTCAATGCCCGTTACGCCCATACCGCACTCGGTCTGCGTTACCTTTATGCCAATCTGCACGAGCTGCAAGCGATGGCAAAGATAGTCGAATTTACGATGAATGAGCAGATACAGAGTATCACGGAGGGGCTCTTGCTCCATTCTCCCCGCATCATCGGCATCGGAGTCTATATCTGGAATGCCGCGCAAAGTGCAGAGCTGATCCAGACCATTAAAAAGGTCTCACCTGAGACGATCATTGTTCTTGGGGGACCGGAAGCAGGATATCTTCCCCACCGTGTCGATTTTTCAAAAGCCGACTACATCATCAGCGGTGAAGGTGAAGTGGCCTTTTATGAATTGTGTAAAAAAATCCTCTCTAACGATGTACCGCAAGAGCATTTCATTAAAGCCCCTCTCCCCGACCTTAAATCGATACATCTTCCCTACGCTGCCTACGACGATGAAGACGTAACACATCGCTACATCTACGTCGAAGCCTCACGCGGTTGTCCGTTCGAATGCGAATTTTGCCTCTCTTCCATCGATGAAAAAGTACGTAATTTTCCTCTCGATCAGCTTCTCGAAGAGTTCGAAATTCTTTGGCAGCGTGGGGCACGGAGTTTTAAATTTATCGACCGGACGTTTAACCTCAATATGACGTTTGCTAACCGGATTTTGGACTTTTTCCTCTCTAAAGAACCACCCTACTTTGCCCATTTTGAAGTGATACCCGACCATTTTCCCGAAGTACTCAAGGAAAAAATTGCCCAGTTCCCTGCGGGATCGCTCCAACTCGAAATCGGGATCCAGACTCTCGATCCCGTGATCGCAAAAGGGATAAACCGTCCCCTAAAACTCGAAAAAATCTATGATAATCTCCGCTTTTTGGAAAACGAAACAGCTGCACACATGCACCTCGATCTCATCGTCGGCCTTCCGGGAGAAACCTTAGAGGGATTCGGACGCAATCTCGACACACTCGTCTCCATTACCCACAGCGAAATCCAGATCGGCATCCTCAAAAACCTCTCAGGAACCACCCTTTCGCGACATGACCGAGAGCATGGTATGATCTACAGCGATATTCCTCCCTATGATATTCTTCAAAACAACCTGCTTAGTTTCGTACAAATCCAAAAAATGAAACGATTTGCCCGCTTTTGGGATATTTTTTACAACAGCGGGAGTTTTAACAAAACCGTTCCGTTACTTTGGAATGAAGGGAAAGTATTTGAAGGTTTTTATGCTTTCAGCGAATGGATCTATGCCCAAACTCTCTCTACATGGAAAATATCGCTGGAACGTCAAATAGCCTTACTCCATACCTATCTGTGTGAACATCACGAAAAAGAGATTGTAGAAGCGGCATTAACCCAAGATTTGGCAGAGCGGCCGGAAAAAACAATCCCGTTTTTCCTACGCCAATCAACTCAAGAGAAAAAAGAGAAAGAGTCCAAAGCGGTAACACCAAAACGTCAGGCTAAGCGTTCTTAGCCTCTCTTAAAACATTCATTTAATCGCGATGCATTAATCCTATAGTAATAATATTTAGCTATAAATAGTGATTAATAATCACAAAAAGGATATTTATGAAAAAACTACTCTTGGCAGGGCTATTGATTGCCAGCAGCGCATTTGCCGAATGTACCTACTACTCAGAAAATGCAAAAGTAACATGGAAGGCTTTCAAAACCTATGAAAAAATCGGGGTTGGAGGTACTTTCGATCATGTCGTATTTTCGCCAAGATCGGCCAAAACCTCCGAAGAGTTCTTAGTCGGAAGTAATATCACGATCAATACAGCAACCGTCAATTCCGGAAATGCCGGTCGCGATGCTACCCTCGTCGCCTCTTTTTTCAAAACTCAAAACGTCGATTCAATCACTGCAAAAATTCTTTCTGTCAAAGATTCAAAAGCTCAGGTTGAAATAACAATGAACGGAGTTAGCAAACAGATACCGATGAGTTATACGATTCATGATGGGAAAATTACGGGAAAAGGGGTGATTGATCTCAACGACTTTGCGATGTTAAAATCACTGCAATCAATTAATAAAACGTGTTTCGACCTGCATGGTGGAAAAACATGGCAAGATGTAGAAATCGGATTTGAAATCCCGGTAGCCAATAATTGCTACTAAGTATTTCTCTGTAATGAGAAATACTTACCATTCGTCAATATCACTGGATTCATGCAAATAGCAAGTAAAATGATTACCGTCTATTAAAAATAAAATTCTTTTTTTTCAAAAAGTTCTACGCAAGCATCAGCTACTGCAGCATCGTAAAGAGTCCCCCGCCCTTGTTTGATTTCATTCAAAGCAGCTTCGACTCCCAATGCCGCACGATAGGGACGGTGTGAAGACATTGCTTCGACGATGTCGGCGACGCAAATGATTTTTGCTTCCAACAAAATCTGATCGCCTTTCAGTCCCTGCGGATACCCAGAGCCGTCGATTTTTTCATGGTGCTGCAAAATTATGTCAGCAATCGGCCAAGGAAATTGAACATCTTTCAGAATATCGTATCCCTCCTGGGGATGAGATTGAATGAGCATAAATTCGATAGGGGTGAGCTTACCGGGCTTGGAAAGAATCTCAGCCGGTACGTGGATTTTTCCAAGATCATGGATGATGGATGCGAAATGTATACCTTGAACTTGCGTATCATTCAAGTTCATTTTCCGCGCAATGGCTGTTGCCAGCACACTAACCCGATTTTGATGGCCTGCCGTATAGGGATCGCGTGCCTCTACAGTAGCAGCAATGGTCTCTATGGATTGTTCCATACTTTGGCGCAAGATCGCTGTATGCTGATCGTGTGCGACACGCTTGCGATGGGCTATGATACCGTAGGCAAGGTCGTTTGCCAATTCTTCAAGTAGTATAACTTCTTCTTCTTCTTCTGCGAATGCGTTTGCTTCCGATGCATAAATATTCAGTGCACCGAATACTGTGTCACCCTCCATGAGTGGAAGTGCAATGCTGGCCGTGTAGCCACGGGCCAAAGCGGCATCTCTCCATAATGGATATTCGCTCTCTGCGGTGATGTTGCGGGTGATGTGAGTTTTTGCGGAGCGTATCGCTTTGGAGAGAGGCATTTGGTTCGCTGCCGTTGCGTTCCAGCTGAGTTTCTCTATCCAATGATGCTCATCTTCCGAACCGGACCATGCCATTGGAATAATGGTTTTTTCCGGATCGTCCTGAGCGTAATCGACCACTGCCAGACTATAGCCCCCTTCTTTTACAATGACCTCCACGACTCTCTTAAGCAGATTTTCTTCGCTCTGTGCCTGTACCAATGCCATATTGCCGGCCGAGAGCGTTTTAAGGGCACGGTTGGCACGATTGATTTCTTCTTCGGCTTTTTTGCGCTGAGAGATGTCACGGATGATACCGATAGCTTCCCATTTTCCTTCTCTCATGTTGGCTGAGAGCGACAGTTCTATAGGAAATTCCGTTCCGTCTTTTTTTAAAGCGGTCAGTTCCATAGTTTTTCCTATGGCAGGTCCTTCTCCCGTATGTATGAAATGGCTGAATCCTTTGTGGTGAGCTTCGTGAAACCGTTCAGGCGCCAAGAGGGGATGCAACGCTTTTCCGACAGTCTCTTCTTTTGTATATCCGAATATGTTTTCAGCCGCTTCGTTCCAATAGGCGATAAGCCCTTCATCGTTCATGATGAGAATCGCATCCTGGGCAGTAGTGGTTATGGTGCGAAATTTCTCCTCGCTCTCGTGCAGCAATTGTTTGGATTTTATCTCTTCGGTGATATTTTCAAAGATATGGATACTGAAACTGTACTCTCCCTCATCGTCATAAACCGGGTAGGTACGTGATTTGAATATTCGGCCGTCCTCGAGGGCGAATTGTTCTTCTTCACCTTTTCCACTTCGGAAAGACTTTTCACAGGTATGCATCGGAGCATCAAGTTTCGGAAAGACCTGATAGTAGGGTTTTCCGATAATATCTTTGAACTTTTGTGCGCCGGAAAGTTCTTTGTATGCTTTGTTGACCCGTATCAGATTGTATTCCCTGTCATGGAGCATTACCCCGTCCTCGATACCGTCGAAAGCATCGGTCCACTCCCTCTGAGCTATGGCAATGATCTCTTTTAGTTTTTTATCTGCAGTGACATCATAAAGTACACTGCGGTATATACCGTTTTGATGCTGCATGATAATCAACTGGGCCCAAAACACGGTTCCATCCGCTCGAATCATCCGCAATGTGCACATTTGCTGTTCGGAAGGCAATACTTCTTTCAAACGGCAGTGATAGTAGCTGTCCTGATCGTCTTTCCAAATGAACCGTGTTAGAGGGTAACCGATCAGATGGTTTCGACTCACCCCAAAGAGCGATGCCACTCTTAGATTGGCTTCAAGAACCAATCCTTCTTTAGAGAGGGTGATATACCCTACGGGTGCCAGATCGTACAGATCCACATAGCGCTCTTGTTGGGCCTGAAGTTTTTGCTGGATTGTGCGAAGTTCTTCGTTTTGCAGCTCCAGTTCGATCTGATGTACCTGCAGTTCATGAAGAAGCGAAGCCGTCTCTTCGGGTGAGAGATTATGATGGTGCGGAGTTTTGGCTGCATTGGCTATGGCAATTTTTTCCGCCTGTTCACGGAGTGAGCTTTTCTCTCTACTCATGGTCGAACTCCTTTTTGTTGTCGTTTCCAATTGTCCAGTAAATAAATACTCAATGTATCAATATCCAAAGGATGACCAAACAGATATCCCTGATAGGCATGACACCCATGGGCTTCTAAAAACTCAAATTGTTCCAGAGTTTCTATCCCCTCGGCAATCACATTCATTTCCAGTCCGATTCCCATGGTGATGATAGTCCGTACGATCATCGCATCATTTTTATTTTCAGGCAGATTCCGTACAAAAGAACGGTCAATTTTGATCTGATTGAGCGGCAATTTAGCCAAATAAGACAATGATGAATATCCGGTGCCAAAATCATCCATGGAAAAATGGACGCCAAGCCGATTGATCGCATCCATCTTCTCAATCGTATCTTGTACATTTTCCAGAACCAGACTCTCAGTCAGTTCGAGCTTCAAGAGTTCCGGGTTTGCTCCGCTCATTTCAAGCGTTTTCTCCAAGAGTGTGACGAAGTCTTTTTGACGAAATTGCCGTGCACTTACATTGACCGAAATACGCAGATGGCGGGTATGTTCGTCTGCTTCCCATGCTTTGAGCTGAGCACAGGCACTTTGCAATACCCATTGACCCATCGGTATTATAAAACCTGTCTCTTCTGAGAGGGGGATAAATTCATCAGGCAGTATCAAACCACGCTGTGGATGTTCCCAGCGAATAAGTGCTTCGACTCCTGTTACACGTTGCAAGTTGTCAATCTGAGGTTGATAATACAGACGAAATTGATTTGATTCGAGCGCCTGCTTTAGCTCATACTCCATTGTACTGCGCAGATCAAGCGCATGCTGCATTTTCGGATCAAAGAAAAGAAGTTGATTGCCTCCGGATTTTTTGGCTTGATACATGGCAATATCCGCATGTTTGAAAATATCTTCCGCAGTATTATCTTTATTAAAAAGTTCAATGCCGATGCTGAGTTTGCAATAATATTCAAAATCTTTGAGTAAAAAAGGATCATTCATTTCCGTTAAAAGTTTATCGCCTATCTGCTTTGCCAAATAGGCCGTTTCTTGTATGTCTGTTTTTAAATTTTGCAGTAAAATGATAAATTCATCTCCACCTTGTCGTGCAACGGTGTCTCCTTCACGAATCATTGTCCGGAGACGTTCGGCTACTTCGATCAGGAGTAAATCACCGGCATCGTGGCCTCTGGTGTCATTAAGACCTTTGAAATTATCCAAATCAAGGAAAAAAATTGCTCCAAACAGTTGGCTTCGCTCAGTAGAAATGATAGCTTGATTGAGCCGTTCTTGAAACAAACGTCGATTCGGCAGTTTTGTAAGGGGATCATAATAGGCTAAACGGTGAATCACCGCTTCAGCTTCTTTATCCTTGGTGATGTCCGAAAAGTTGCCGATATAATGGGTAATCTTTTCATTAGCATCTGTGACAGCGGTTATTGTCAGCAATTCGGCATAAATCTGGCCATTTTTGCGTTTATTCCATATTTCGCCTTGCCACCTTTTAGACTCTTTTAATGTTTTCCACATTTGTTGATAAAAAAGTTTGTCATGACGACCTGATTTAAGAACCCTCATTGTCTGTCCAACGATCTCTTTTTGATCATAGTTGGTTAATCGGGTAAAAGCGGGGTTAATACGTAAAATAACCCCTTGTGCATCCGTTATCACCATCCCTGCTTGGGATTCAAACGCGATAGCAGCAATTCGTCGTTCTTCCTCTGCCTCTTTTCGTTCGGTTATATCATTGAGTATTAAACATATTGTATTGTTCCTCTGAGCTTTTTCCAATCGGTTGGCAGAGAGCTGCACCCAACAACAGGTCTGATTTTCTTTCATTAATCGCAGTTCGCAGGGTTTGAAAAAATGTTTTCTAAAAAAATAATAGATATCCTGATCTTCGCCAAAAATAAAATCCGTTATCTGGTGATGGATCAGTTTGTCCTGATCCGCACCCAGCAGTGAGGAAGCTGCACGGTTGGCTTGAAGAATCTCCCCTTCTTCATTCAACGTGCAATATCCGATGGGTGCTAAATTGTAGAGGTCAAAATAGTCTTCCCGCTCAGCATCAAGTTCACTTTGTATTTTTCGAAGCTCGTCGTTTTGCATCTCCAGTTCGATCTGATGAACTTGCAATTCGTGAAGTACACGAGATATCTCTTCGGGTGATAATGTATTCGTAGTCAGCAGTTCATTGCCACGTACTATCTCTTCTGCTTTATGGCGCAGTACTTGAGCATCATTGGCAGGAGAGAGATGTTTAGGCATTATTCCTCTTTTTTTGGAATCAATCGTTCCGTTGTTGCAATGGAATATATTTCGCCGGCACTGTTGACCAACGCCGTTGCCGTTATCCGCACATCGGAGAGGGAACCGTCCTTGCAGAGGCGCTGCGAGGTGTACGGTTCGAGAATCTCTGATCGGCTAAGATGCTTAATTTTGGAGATCTCTTCTCTTTGATCTGCCCCTGCGATCCGATCCCGTACATTCATACGCAAAGCCTCTTCTTCGCTCCAGCCATATATCGCTGCGGCACCGGGGTTCCAAGCCAGTATGTGTCCATCCAAATCCTGCACCGTGATTGCATCGACGGCGTCATGAACGACGATGGCCAATCGGCTCAATTCGTTGGCTTTATGGAGTGCTTCGCGCATCTGTACCATCTCGGAGATATCGATAAACGAAATGACCGCCCCTTCAATAACGTTTTCGATAGTGCGATAGGGCTGGATACGCATCGAATACCATTTCCCCTCGCGTGTTTGTACCTCTATTTCTTTGGGGATCAAAGAATTTAACACCGACTGTATATCCTCAACAAAGGTGTCGTATCCGATGAGGTTGGAGACGATATGCCCCACGGATCGCCCTAAATCGGGGAGGATAAGATTGATGATTTTAGTGACGGCGGGGGTGAAACGGAGAATGCGTAGTTTGTGATCGACGAAAACCGTACCGATATTGGTACCCGCCAGCAGGTTGTTCATATCGTTGTTGGCACGTGAGAGATCGGTCACTTTGGTTTGAAGTTCGGCATTGACGGTCGATAACTCCTCATTGAGGGATTGAAGCTCTTCTTTGGAAGTTTCGAGCTCTTCGTTAGTCGATTGGAGCTCCTCATTGAGCGATTGCATCTCTTCGTTATAGGATTTGAGCTCTTCATTGGAGATTTCGAGTTTCTGATTGGCGATTTGGAGAAACGCCTCTTGATCATAAAGCTCTTGCTGAAGCGCCGCGATACGTTTGCTTTGATCCGCTCCTAAAGCGGCAAAAACCGTCGCACTTTCAGAGTGAAGTGTATCGTCAGCAACTCCCTCAAAGATGACAAGGTATAACGCAGATTCCGACAAAGCCGTCGTCGGAACCGGCTGTACCGTCAGATTGAGCGTCGTAAAAGTATCGTTGTATTGAATTCTCAAGAGCGGACAATGGGTACTCTCTTTGGACGATACTGCTTTATGCAGCGCCATCGTTAAGTCACGGCGCAGCCCCTCGCGTGCCATTTTTAGAATATTGCTGATACCCACTTCACCCGATGGAAGTTCCAGATACATTCCGGTTCGGCCATGCAGATAGAGAATATCCCCCTGTTCATTCACTAGGGCACCGGACAGCGGCAGGTACCGCAACAGTGATTGTTCCATCAATTCACGCAACGGCTGTTTTTCGGGAACAGCAGGTTTTTCAACGGTACGTGAAGTGAATATGCGAGTTGGCACCGTAATAGGAAGGGTCCGATCTAATATCGTGCGCTGTTTAGTGCCGGTATCCTCTTTACGCTGAAAGAATTTCCATTTTTCATCCAATGCGTTAAAGAGATGTCTAAATTCTCCAATGCTCTCGGATGAGCCCAAAAACAAAATACCCTCAGGATTGAGTGCATAGTGAAACAAAGGGATGACCTTTTTTTGCAAGTCAGCATTCATGTAGATCAGAAGGTTACGGCAGCTGATAAAATCGAGTTTGGAAAATGGAGGGTCTTTAATGATGTTTTGTTCCGAAAAAATCAGCATATCTCGGATGCTTTTATGGATGCGGTAGCTGCCATCATGTTCAGCAACAAAAAAGCGGCCCAATCTCTGCGGCGACATATCTGCGGCGATGGCGGCGGGATAAATACCGCTACGCGCCTTGGCTATGGCATTGGCATCAATATCCGTAGCAAAAATATGTACGGAAATGTTTTGTTGATACTCTTCTAAATACTCTTTTATGAGAATGGCAATCGAATAGGCTTCTTCTCCGGTAGAACATCCGACACACCATATACGAAGTGTTTCTCTTTCGGATCTGAGGGCAAAAAGCTGGGGAATTATTTGCTCTTGCAATACGCTAAACGCTTCCGGATCACGGAAAAAATTAGTGACACCGATCAGGAGATCATGAAACAATGCCTCCACTTCGGCAGGGTTTTGCTGGAGGTACTTGACGTATTCGTCAATCGTTTCGATCTGATGGATGGCGAGACGCCGCTCAATACGGCGCCCAATGGTACTGGGTTTGTATTGGGAAAAATCATGTCCTGTTTGGGAACGGAGAAGGATAAAAATTTTATCCAGCATGTTTTGGACTTTAGGGGTAGATACAAATTCTGGATAGCTGAGTTTTCCAAAAGAATATGCCGTATAAACGATAAGCTGTTTGGCCATCTCTGAGGGGGAGAGGACATAGTCGATAAGACCCGTCGCGATAGCACTGCGCGGCATACCGTCATATTCTGTCGTTTCAGGGGATTGGACGATGGCCATTCCCCCTTCCTCTTTGATAGAGCGGATCCCCTGTGTACCGTCACTTCCCGTACCGGAGAGGATGATACCGATGGCGTGCTCATGTTGATCCTGTGCCAGAGAATGAAAGAAAAAATCAATCGGTAAACGTTGGCCGTGTGCTGCTGTTGGTTCAAGCAGCTGAAGTGAACCGTTTAAAAATGCCATATTGCGTCCAGGAGGTATAATATAGACATGATTAATCTCTACTTTCATACCGTCTTGAACTTCTACAACTTTCATACGGGTATAACGCTGGACAAGCTCAGCCAACATGCTTGCATGATCGGGAGAGAGATGCTGAACGAGTACAAACGCCATATTCGGATCACAATCTAGAGGGATGCCTGAAAAAAACTCTTCAAATGCGGCAAGTCCGCCGGCGGATGCACCTATGCCAACAATAGGAAAAGCGGTAGATCGAGCAGACCCTTTATTTTTTATTTCAGTTGTTTGGCGCTTTGGCATAAATCTTCCATTCCGGTAAAAAACCTAATATAAATACTTAGAAAATTTGAATGCTTATTGTTAAAGAAGGTGATAAATAAGACTATATTTAATTATAACAATAATATACTTTTTATAGCTTACGTATGAAAGAAGAGGAGTTTTTATAGATTTTTGAAAAGCTCCATAGAAATAGAATTTATCTTAACAATAAGTATAAATCTATTTTCTCTAGAGACCTGTATAAATACCCTTTGCAAAAATACCTAAGGGCACCTACCAGTTACGGATTCGAATGTGACATGACGTACACTGCTTGAGTAGCTGTGTATAGTCCTCTAATGCATCATCCATCCGTCCTGCTTCGATTGATGTGACCATATCATCCGAATACAATCGGAGCATGCTCGCCGTTTTTTGGGCAAATTTATAGGCATATACTTGATCTTTCGGCAAAATCACTTTAACCTCGTCACCCTCTAATGATTTTAATGTCCCTTGAAGTTTTTTAACTCCCAATTTCATTTCATCCGTCGAACTGTATAAACCGCCGCGCTGAATCTGCTCCATAGCATCAAGCATGGTTCGCATGTCTTTCATCAGTTCTAAACGAGGGTCTTTTTTCTCTGCCGCATTTGCAGAACTTGCTAAAAGCGAGGCAAGTGCTAAAACTGTTACTATTTTTTTCATAGACATCCCTTTAGTACTGAATAATTTCTTTGGAATATTCGGTCAATTTAACCGTTTTGGCTGAAATCGATACCAGTTGTTTCCCTTGAGCAATCCCGTTATAAAACTCTTTTAACTCCGGTTTAAAGGCTCTGAAATAATCCTGAAATTTATCCGATCCCAAAACTCCGACTGCCCAGATCGTATCATCGTCCGCTACCGTAAGAACAATTGCAGCAAGCGGTTGCGTTGCTGCTCCCCCTAGTACTTTTGCACCTGCGTGGGCATCGTATGCCGAGAGATGGGATGAACAAACGATGATACCGCTTTTACTGTACGCCATGGTCGGTGTCGCTTTTGGGACATATTTGATAAAACTGTCTTTGGGCGTCGGATGAGTCAGCTGATGGGCACAAATAGCACTGTAGGCAACAATTGTACGATCTTTACCTACACCATTTTTCCACACGTATTCTTCACCCGTGTCCGATTTCAAAGTAACTTCCTGCTCTGTGGGCTCAGGAAGATTGATAATCATACATGGAGTAGACGCATACGGGTAGTTAAAAATATAAGTCACCTCTTTTTCCAAAGAAGAAGCCTTAATAGGAGTACCCGCACCGTCTACCAGCTGTACTTTTTCATACGCCATATAGAGACGCCCGTCATCCGCGTACAAAGTCCCGCGAATCAATGAAGGGTTCACCGCTACAATCGTAGCACCCGCCGCTATAACTTTCAAAAATCCTCTACGTTCCATTCTTCTTATCCCCTCTCTCAACCCGCAGGGGTGATGGCTACCGTTTTTTGAGCTTTTTCATTTTCTGAATTTACGAAATCAACAACCAATGTCCCAGGTCCGGTCACTTTCAACGGGAACTGAATCACCGGATTTTGGCTTGTTGCCACATCCAAATCGAAATGAGCTACTGTTGCACCGTTATAGGTAGCCGTAATCTCTTTCATGTAAAAGCGTGGAAATACTTTTCCAGATTCTTTATCTTTGGTAAACCCCGTATCCATTTTATGGATAACAATGATTTTAGCTTTCACCACATCACCGACTTTATATGTCTGATCTAAAATTTTTACTACGCCTCTTAATTCCATGTTATCTCCTCCTCAACCGCATCCGCCGAGAGCGACCCGAACACTTTGTGATGCTTTAAAAATTTGTCCTTTATTGGTTTTTGCCAAAATAACGACATCTTGGGTTTGACCCATTTTGACATTGACATACAAATAAGCGATACCGTTTGCCGGAGTTAAATCAAAAGAGATTGCTTTGTTCACTTTATTCTTGGTGGTCAATACCGTGATATTACTAATATAATTATCCGCGGTCATCGGGTGATTAATAGTCACTTCAACCGGAACAACCGCGCCGTTTTCAGGAGCTTCCGGAATATTAAGACTCATGATTGAGCTGCCGTCTTCCGCTTTTTTCCCAGCAAGATAGTCATTTAATAAATCATTATAAGGTATTTCAATCGCCTCTTCCGCAGCACTCAACCCGTGCCGAAAAAGAATCGGATTGAGCAAGCCGATTGTTGCAAGGGCAAATGAGCCTTTTATGAAACTGCGTCTTTCCATATTTTCCTCTCTTTCAAAAAATCATCTTGTTTTATTGCAAGACAAATCCAAACAATCCGTAATTGCTTGAATCTGTCTTGCACGGCAAACCCGTGCAAGGAGAATGGTTTAGTTAAAGAAGTCTCTGTAAAGACCATTACCCCATTCGATAAGACCTTTACCTGCGGCAAGACCGTCGGCACTGTCCCATTTTTCCATTGTACTTGCATTTGCAAATCCGAATGATTTTTTGGTTTCATCATACGCATATCCGGCATTAACGGAGATCGCGCGTAATGGATCTGATTCAACGGCCGAATAGCAGGTAGTGTGCGGAGATGTCCATGTTTTTTGGCTGAGTTCTTGACCGCCCATGTATTTGACGATGTTTGCCGCAACAACACGAGCTTCCGTATTCGCCGTATTAGCAGACTTACTAAAGCCCATCGGACGAACGTCACCGGTACAGAATACGTTAAGATCTCCAATAACCTGATAGGTAAACGGATCGATATTCGCTTCTGCTTTATTAAATACGCTGTCTTTTGCCACACCCGCGATTTCAAGTAATTTATTTCCGCGAACACGGCTGTAAAGTGCTGCATCCGTGAAATCAATCTCTTCACCGAGTTCCGTAACAATTTTTTGTTTATGCGGATCGATACTTGTGATAGTACTACTTGGCATATAGGTGATGTAATCTTTATACAATTTTTCAAACGCCGAGTGGAAACCGTCCGCTTTAATCGTGATATTCGGATTTTCATCCAAGATAACCACTTTCCCTTTGATCTTGTTGCGTTTCATATAATCCGCAATCAAACAGCTGCGCTCATACGGCCCAGGCAAACAACGGTAGTTTCCGCCAGGTACGGTTTGTACAAATACACCGCCTTCAAAGTTTTCGATTTTTGATTTCAAAGACAATGTTTCGCTTCCGGCGATAAATGCACCCGGGAATTTTGTTTTCAATGTATTTTCTAGCTCAACATCACCGTTTGTCCATTTTGAATAGTCATAATCAATACCAGGAGCCAATACAAGTACATCGTATTTCACGGTCCCTTCATTGGTATAAACAACTTTTGCCGTTCGGTCAATCTCATGTGCCGTTGCTTGCAAGAACGTATAGTTTCCGTTACGTGCACCTTCGAGGAAATCGTGTGTAATAAATTCGAGAGGAAGAATACCTGTCGCTACCAAGTTACTGATAAACCCCGACATAAAGACGGATCGTTTATCCATCAATACTACGTCGATATTCGGATTACCTTTTTTAACGTATTTAGCAATGGTCAAACCTGACGGTCCGGCACCTACGATAACAACACGCGGTCCTTTTGCCGCCGGAATCGGAGCCGGAGATAACAATACCCCTTTTGCTGCCGATTTAGGACTTTCGTTCCCTTTTGCATAACCGCTTGCTGCAGCCGTAACTGCCGCCAATCCGGTAAACTTCATCGCGTCTCTTCTTGATAGCGCCATCGTAAACTCCTTCGTTTAAGTATAAGATTTTTGTATCGGCCAGCAGTGTATCTACGCTAACCTTAATGATTTTTAAATATTAATAATACTTATCTTATGTGAATTATTAAGCCGAATTAAATCTCACATACTTATCACTAAAATAGCGTGAAAATAGCGAAAAAAGCATTGTTTGTCACATAATTAACACATAAAATTTAAATAGGTGGAGTATAAATTTACAGTTTTGCGTGATATAAATGTGATGCATAATTCGAAGTCACATTAAAGTACAAAATGCTATGATTAAGCAAACCATTTATATCAAGAAGGTGTGAGTATGCAAATTAACGATTGCCAAAGCTTGGAAGAGGTACGTCATCATATTGACAACTTGGACGATCAAATCGTCGAACTGATTGCCGCTCGTAACGCATATGTAAAACAAGCCGCGAATTTCAAACATTCTATTGATGAGATAAAAGCAAATGAACGTATGGAAGCGGTCATGGATCGTGTAAGATCCCGTGCCATGGAGTTTGGAGTTTCTCCCAATCTTCTAACTAAACTCTATTCGATCATGATCGATGCCATGGTTGAAGCAGAGATCTCCGAATTCAGGAATGCAAAGTCGTTATAACAGGAGTGTCAAAATGAATTTTTTAGATTTGGAAGACCCTTATATTCTACTGTATTTTGTACCGATTATTTTTGCCGTTATCTATATAGCAGTCAGTTTTTTTGGAGAGCGTGGAGAATAATCCATTCTCCATTATGCTGTTTAAAATCGGGTTACTTCGCCTCGGCAAAGAGCCATAATCACTTTCCCCTGCAATGTCTCATTTTTATAAAGACTATGATGGTGCATAACCTGTGTTGTTTGAGACGGATCAAAAAGAATCAGATCACTCGATGATCCTACACTGATCTCTCCTGATGCTATCCCAATCTGTTTTGCCGGAGCGTAAGAGGTGACTGCTACCAACTTAGACATATCGATAACATTTGTTGAAATTAAATACGTATAGAGTAACGGAAGATACTCCGCAATAGAAGTTGTCCCTACATGTGCATCGTAGAATGTGATATCTTTATGAATATCGGAGTTCGGCTGATGAAGGGATGTGAGTGAATGGATATCCCCTCGTCTCAATGCATCAATAAGCTCTAAGCGTTTCGCTTCATTTACCAACGGCGGATTGATTTTGGCATCGGTATCAAACCCTAAACATGCCGAATCGTTTTTAAAGAGATGATGGATAGCCACTTCACACTCCACACTGACCCCCAACGCCCGTGCTTCAGAGATCAACTCGATCGATCGGGGTTCAGTGATACTTTTGAATACAATCTTGATCCCGAAATGACGTGCAATTTCTATCATCGAAGCAACATGAACCACTTCAGAAAGAGGTGATATCCCCGGTAATCCAAGCTGTGAGGCGATAGTCCCATCTGACATAACACCGCTCTCAGTCAGACTTTTCTCTTCCGCTTTGTAAAAGAGTGCTTTATTCGCCATTTTCAGATATTGGGCGATTCGGCTGATCAGATTATAATCGGCAAGAGTTGCAGTATGTACGGCAACAGAGCCTTTTTTGAGCATAATAGCAATATTGCTCAGCGCACCTGAATCATTCAATGCACTAACGGTACTCTCGATCGTTGCACCGTGGGATAAATGACGATGTTGTTGGACGAATTCGAGAGTTATTTCATTGTCGATACGCGGGTGGGTATCACTGGATAATACAGCGGTAGTCACTCCTCCGCTGAGAGCACGGGTTGAGAGCTTTTCGAGATTGGTACGGCTTAGCTGAGAATCTTTTAGCCGTACATCGGTATCCACAAGGCCTGGTATCAAATAACAGCCATCAGCTTTTAGTATTTCATCACCGCTGAGATTTTCACCGATCTGGGTAATAACCCCCTCTTCGATTCTCACATCTCCTTTGCGCTGCCCTTGTGCATCACAGATAATGACGTCAGAAATGACCATAATTAACTCCCGTTCGCTATAATTACGTCATTTTAATCTATGTAACGTTTAAAAAGGGTTAGAGTGCGCAAAATCATACTGTTGATATTTCCGATGATTGCACTCATGGCTGCTCCTTCGGCGTATGAGCAAGGTAAGAAGCTCTATTTTTCAAAAGGGTGCAACGGCTGTCACGGCGTCTCGGCGACCGGCAGCGGTCAATATCCTTCTCTTGCATACCGCCGAAAAAATGTCCTCGTTGATAAACTCAAACGTCTCCGTAACAAACAAGGGAACACACAATTGGCTCAATTGATGATTCCCATAGCTATGACACTTAACGACAAACAAATCGATGAAGTAGCCACTTTTTTGAGTGAATATCATGAAAACCAAAAACACACCTATGTCCCTGATGATTCAATGACGGTTGGAGACGGATCATGAAATTACTGGTAAGTGCGCTCGAACATTCCGCCAATGTTCATTTAAAATATCTTGTTAAAGAATTAGGTGACGATGTATTCTTATCAGGAATTTTTGACGCATCTTTGGGAGAGAGTATCGTTGATTTGCGATCCACCTCAATTATGGGTTTTGTGGATGCGATTAAAAAACTCCCTTTTTTCTTCCGTTTGAAAGATCAGATGGTGGAATTAGCTGAGAAAGCCGACAAAGTTCTTCTGATCGATTCATCAGGATTCAACCTCCCTTTGGCTAAAGCGATACGCAAACGCTATCCGGAAAAAGAGATCATTTACTATATCCTCCCTCAAGCCTGGGCTTGGAAGAAAAAACGGATTCCTGTACTTGAAAAAACGATTACCCGTCTGTGTTCCATTCTCCCCTTTGAGCCTTTCTATTACTCTCCTACAGCTCCCATAGAGTACGTAGGACATCCGCTTCTCGATGAGATTACCATCCGAAAAGAGTCACTTGAGACTACCGGAAAAATCACGTTTATGCCGGGAAGCCGACCGGGAGAAATCAAACGTCTGATGCCTGTTTTTCAACAATTGCGCCCTATGTTAGATACCCGCGCACTGCTTGTTATCCCTCCCCATTTTACGACGGAGCAGATCGCTGAGCTTTACGGTGATATTTCAACATTCGAAATAACCCATGAAGCACACCAGAGTTTGGCGGACTCTGATTTTGCCTTTATCTGCAGCGGAACGGCAACGCTTGAAGCGGCTCTTATCGGTACCCCTTTTATCCTTACCTATATTGCTAAAAAGCTCGATTATGCGATTGCATCGAGACTGGTAAAGCTTGACTATCTCGGATTGGGAAATATTTTATTTTCATACGAATATCAGCGTCCGCTACATCCTGAATTCATCCAAAACGAAGTCACGGCACAAAATCTGTATAATGCCTATATTAAAATGGACAAAGAGACTTTTTTTAACGATGCCGGACATCTTCGGGGTCTGCTGGAACACGGCAGTGCGGTACGCGTAAGTCAGATTATTAAGGAATACAATGTTTAGAATTTTTTCATGGTTCAAAACCAAAATACGCACCTTTACCGATGAGAAGATCATCCCTTATGTTTTTACTCTCAGTGATGGTCCGATGCTCTTTAGAGATTTGCTCAAAACCAATAAAATGTATCAAGACGGATTAAAACTGGAAGGAAAAATTCCGGGTTTCCGACTCAGTACAGGAAGAAGTTTCCTAGTTTTTATCGGACTATGGAATCTGATTATTTTGCCTATAGCTATCGCTTTTCATCCGCTTTTAGCAAAAATCGACTGCCATTTGCTCATTATTATGGCAATCTTGTTTACCGGGATGTTTTTTGCAACCTATGCTCTGTATAAAGAATATTTGATCGATACGGTTGCACTGAAGATCATCAAAAGTGCATGGGAAAACCATTTTCCCCATTTTGATTATGATCTTCATGCCAAAGAAGTGGCGAAAATTTATTCGGAAGCGTTAGACAAAGAGATACCGCATAAAAATATGCAGCTTTATATTTTAGATAAATTGGTCGAAAACAAATAAGTGTTTAGCGGCTTAGGGTAATCACCCGAGCCAAATCACTGTCCATATTGAGCAAATGATTGCGAAACCAATCCCCCAGCCGATCTTTCACGTACGCTTTGGCAAACATCAGCTTGCCGCTTGATACTTTCTCTCTGAAATAATTCATCTCATCCAGTGCTTTTTGATGTTCCGCATAATGTTCGGTTTTATTCGGATAAAGGATCCGTTCCATATCCGCCTCTTCTTCGGCAAAATGAGCTTTCGTATGGAGTATAACGGCGTCAAAAGCGTCTAAAAACTCGCTATCGGCGGTATTTTTAAGTGTTTCGTACAGAACATAGAACTCTTCATGTCTTTTATCGATAGAGTCTACACCGACTTTTAGGGCATCTGGCAAAGGTGACATTGAGAGCCTTTTTTATAAAAGGTATTCAATTATTGTTCTATTATTGCTTCCACTCATTCTGATTGAAAATACCTAAGATTACAATATCATCTTCTTCGATAATATAAGGGATTGTATATCCCTTATAGACGAGTTCCCGACTCTCATTTTTAGTCATTCGCCCTTTTCTCGGATTGTCAATCAAACTCTCTATGATCGTTTGTAAATCACGATTGAATTTTTTTGCCGCAGAGCGCTTATCTTTAGCAATAAATGTAACAATAGCCTTCAGTTCATCTTTGAATCGATCACTTCGTATCGTTTTCAAATTTACGCCACTGTATCGATAAAATCGTCCATCTCATCCCAAAAAGCTTGATCGAGAGGAGCAGTTTCCATTTTTCCTGATTTATAATCTTCGATACGTCGCTCTACTTCATCAGCATACCACGGAGTTTTTGCTTCTTCGATTCTAACAGCTTCTTTTGGAAGGGTTTTTAAAAAGGCTATGACTTGATCGCTGAAACTGTCATTGATAGTAACTGTCATGAGCACTCCTTTTTACTTGATAGAGTATTGTACTACTCAATTAAACAAAATCGACTAAAGCTTGAAAACTAAAGAATCAAAGTATTTATTCATTTTATTTCATTCTATCACTTTTTTTCTTTTATTTATATTTCAAATCCTTCCTTTTTTAATTCATCTTGCAAATAAGTAATTACATCTTCAGTCAATGGTAAAAGAGAAAAACCACGTGGGTGATTAATAAGATTATTCTCAATATCTTGTATAAAAAAAGCTGCCTGTTGTTCTAAATTTTGATTTCTATAATATTCTATAGCAAATGCAATTGACTGCAACCGAGTAATAATATTCATGACTTTACCAGCAGAATCTTGAGAAAAAAAATAAAATAAATCCTTAGAATCAAGTTTATCGGCAAAAATTATTGAATCTTTGCTCATTTGTTCTAATGCTACATCAGAATATTGATGTAACTTTCCACGATTATCTAAAATAGATGAAAAAGTCATCTTTATTTTTATTAAATGATGTAATGCATAATTGAACTCAGTATTTTTCTGCTTTATTTTATTTAGTTCATTTTGTTTATTCGCATTTTCCATTGTCAATGCTGAAGATGTTGTTGCCATCAAAGCAGAAATGATAACACCAATAGATGCCCATAATGGAAAATTATCCTTATCAATATTAAACTTTTTGTTAAAATTATCTATACCTATCAAATGAGATATTATAACAATCAAAATTAAAATTGCTAAAATTATTAAAAGTCTTAATGCAAATTTTTTCATGTTTTTCCTTATCTCTTTAAAATTTATAGAGGAAGCTTGCATCTTGTTGTTTAATGAAACTAATATCAGATTTTTGAAAGAGTGACAAGTTATGTTCCTCACCGTTAAAGTGAGGATATTATAGCGGAATCGATAAGTTTACTTTTTGTATTTTCCCAAGATTCCCATAAAATTAGGGACATTTGCAGCACCGTCATAACGACCGATTTTTTTGCCGGTTGCATCGAGAAAGTGGAACGTCGGTGTTCCAATATACCCCAATCCTTCCGGTATAAAATCGTTGTGAACATCCAAATGTACCGGAACATACGATTTTGCTACATCAGACATCACCATTTTCTCTTCAAAAACTACGTCGGTCATATAGTCACACGCCGGACACCCTTCTTTGGAGAGCATCACCATGACGTTTTTATGCTCTTTTTTCGCTTGTGCCAATGCAGCGTCATACGACGGCGCCCATTTAAGTTCGGCAAGCGCACAGCTCGCCAGCAATGAAAGTGCTAAGATTATTTTTCCCATAATTATTGTCCTAAGTGTTTGATAAATTCTTGAGGTTCTTTAAATCCGACGATATCGGCATCTTTCTGATGCACTCCGTTTTCATCAAAAAACAAGATTGCCGGAGGGCCGAAAATACCGAATTTGCTGCTGATCTCTTTTGCCTTATCGTCGTTGGCAGTCAAATTGACTTGTACAAGCACATATTTGTCCATTGCCGTTTTAACGCTTTCGTCGCTAAACGTTTTGGATTCATACTCTTTACACGCTGTACACCAATCGGCATAAAAATCGACCATCACTTTTTTACCTTTGTTTTGAGCCAAAATAGCATCCAACTCTTGAAGAGAGGTTATTTTTTCAAAACTTTTGTGTTGAGGCTGATTCACACTGGCTGATGCTTGATTCGGGAGAAAAGGATTTAACGGATGCAACGGATTGGTCGCACCTGCCATACCGCCCAAAAGCAATGACATACCGTAGAGGAAAATAATAATCCCAAGCGCTTTTTTATTGGCCCGTTGGCAACGGATACAACGTCCACGAATCGGTTCCAATGCTCCCATATTCACGGCTACAAATACCGCCAACGCTCCCCAAAGCATCAGTGAAATATTTTCATCGAGGATACGGCTGATCATCCAAATCGAAATTCCGATCAGCATGACCCCAAAAATCGATTTGATGTTATCCATCCATACACCGGGGCGAGGCATAAATTTGCCGGCACTGGTTCCGATAGCAATGAGAGGAACCCCCATACCGATACTCAGTGAAAAAAGAGCTGTTCCGCCCAACAGGGCATCTCCTGTCTGACCGATATAGATCAATGCTCCTGCAAGCGGTGCGGCAACGCACGGACCCACAATCAAAGCCGATAAGAATCCCATAATCGCGATTCCGATGACTCCACTTTGTGATCCGCTGATCTTAGTGATTTTAGACTGGATTACATTGGGAATTTGCAGTTCGAACAGATCGAACATCGACATTGCCAATACGACAAAAATCAGGGAGAACAGAGTAATAATCCATGGCGTTTGAAATGCCGCCTGCAGATTTGCTCCGAATAATCCGGCCAAAATACCGGCAATCGTATACGCGACTGCCATAGATAGGACATACACGACCGAAAGCCAAAATGCCCGCTTTGTCCCTATTCCAGCACCCTGGGCCATAATAACCGAAGAAATAATCGGAATCATCGGGAAGACACACGGTGTCAATGCCAATAAAAGTCCGAATCCGAAGAAACTCAAAATAATAAACCAAAGGCTTCCCCCTTTGATCACTCCGGCGATTTGATCGGTTTCAGACCCTTTTGCGGCTGCTTTAGGCTCAGAGTTTACTTCTGTTTTTACTGCCGTTTCCGTTTGAGGAAGCGGAGCAGGTTCAATCGATTTGGTCACTGCAACAGGGGCTTTTTCAACAGAAGAAGCTAATGATTGCTTCAACGGAATCGTATCTGCATTCAGCGTTACTTCCAGCGTTTTTTCGATCGGTTCATAACACAACCCTGCCGATGAACATCCCTGATAGGAAATCTTTACCTTCACCTTTTTTTCGCCGCTCAGCTCTTTTGTTTTTTCCAAAGCGATGCGTATTGCAGGTGAGACTTCATATACACTCTCACCATCAAGTTGGGTCGGTTTAGCCATCGTGATTGCTTTAAAATCGATACCGTCATTCTTATCAGTATCTTCCACTTTTAATTTATCGGAATAAATGTGGATTTGATCCCCCATGATCAGCTCAACACCAAGCGTTTTTGGGTCAATCATCTTGGCCGAGGGTTTAAATGCCTCATCCGGCTGTAAAAAACCGACTCCAAAAACATTTAAAGAAATAAGTAAAAACAATAGCCAACGCATATAAAAACCTTATCTAAATTTCTACTCTATTTTACCGCATTTAACTGTTACCTTCCTCATAGAGAAACATTGTTAATATTTTTCAGCTTTGTTATAGCCTCAGATGCTACACTACAGCCATTGTTACAAATCGTCAAAGGAACAAACCATGTCCAACCGCCTAGCTCTTGAAGATTCCCCATATTTACAACAGCACAAAGACAACCCGCTCAATTGGTATCCGTGGTGTGATGAAGCCTTTGAACGCGCACGCAATGAGCACAAAGCGATTTTCATCTCTATCGGATACAGCAGTTGTCACTGGTGCCATGTAATGGAGCATGAGGTGTTTGAAAACAATGAAATCGCCGAATTTGTCAATCAGCATTTTATCTGTATCAAAGTGGATCGTGAAGAGCGCCCCGACATTGACAAACACTATCAGGAACTGCATACCCTCCTGAACCGCCGAAGCGGCGGATGGCCTCTGTCGATATTTTGTACTCCGCAGAACAAACCTTTTTATGCCGCTACCTATATCCCGCCGTACAATCGTGAACGGATGATGGGATTCAGTGAACTCACCGCTATCATTGCCGAAAAAGTGGCGGCAAATGACGAAAAACTGTTCCAAAATGCAGATGAAATCACAACCTTTCTCCAACCTAAAAAAGAACCGGTTCAGGCAACGGCACTGAACGAAAAGATAATCCTGCAATTCACGCTTCAGGCACAACACAACTACGATAGTGACAACGGCGGATTTTCAAAATCACCGAAATTTCCTCATGTTTCAACCCTGCGCACATTGATGAATATCGACCGGATCGCCCCGAATGACGAGATAAGAACGACCCTTACCCATACCCTTGATTCAATGGTGCTGGGAGGAATGTATGACCATATCGACGGTGGATTTTGCCGCTACAGTACCGATGATATATGGCTGGTACCGCATTTTGAAAAAATGACCTATGACAATGCCCTCCTATGCGGTTTGTATGCAGAAGCGGGAATCTTTTATGAGAATGACAATTATCTGCGCATCGCTCGTGAAAGTGCCGATTTTATGCTCCGTTTCATGATGGAGGACAATCTGTTTTACAGCGCGAGTGATGCGGACAGTGACGGTGAAGAAGGAAAATATTTTGTCTATTCGTACGCTGAAATCATTGATGCGCTTGAAGCATGCGCTGTTTCAAATCCAAAAGAAGCAGCCAAACTGATTGGTGTGACACCGGAGGGAAATTTTGAGGGGCATTGTATCATCCGATTCACATCCCATGAACGTCCCGAGTGGTTTGTATCTCTTCGTGCAGAGCTAAGTCATCTGCGCCAATCACGTACCTATCCGTTTATAGACCGCAAAGTGATTACCGCGTGGAATGCCATGATGATCAAAACATTATTTGTTTTGGGACGCGATACCCCCTCTTATCGTACTCAGGCGATCGCATGTTTGGAAAGACTTACCGAAACAATGGTAATCGAAGAGCAATTAAAACACTCAGCTCTCATCCACAAAATACCAAAAATAGACGCTTTTTTAGAAGACTATGCCTATCTTTGTACTGCATTGATCGAAGCGTATCAATCAACCTTGGAAGAAACCTATCTCATACATGCTCAACGCTTTGCCAATAAAGCATTGGAACTCTATTATGAAGAAGGTAAATGGTTTTTCAGCCGCGGTGCATTTACCACGGTTGCTGAATTGGATGACGGTACTTACCCGAGTGCCATGGCGGTTATGGTCGATGTATTACTCAGTCTTGGAATTCTAGTCGATCCCAAATATCGCCATTTTGCGTACAAAAGCCTCGAATATGTTTCGATCAAACTTATGAAAACTCCGATCTATTATCCGACTCTTACCGAGCAGACGATCCGTTATCTTAAAGAACAGCGGCTTATCAAAGGATCATCAGAAAATCTTTTAAACCTCTCCAAAACATTTGTCTATCCGTTCGTTCTTCTCAAAAATGATGAGACCTTAGAAGAACTAACTGTCTGTGGTGAAAATGCCTGTTTCGCCGCTACAAAAGACGGTTCCAAACTTGACGGATTAATCGCTTCAACGCTATAATCGAGAAATATAAGGAGTAAATATGGGCAGCAAACACTCTATGGCTACATCAGAAATCGCCGAAGCAGAAAAAATCGAAGAAGTGGTACACGAAGATCGCCGAAAAGATTCAGCACCTCCTTTAGATGAAAAACGCAAAAGAGGTACAAAAGAAGAACGTCTTCCGATTTGGGTCAAAAAATCGGTATTGGAATACGAAGAAGAGCTCAAAAAACTCCAAATTGAACTCTTGAAACTCCAAAACCATGTTAAAGACAAGGGATTGAAAATTTTGATGATTTTCGAAGGGCGTGATGCTGCCGGCAAAGGGGGGACGATCAAACGGATTACCGAACATCTAAACCCGCGCGGTGCACGTATCGTAGCGCTTGAAAAACCTTCCGATGTCGAAAAAACCCAATGGTATTTCCAACGTTATATCGAACATCTTCCTAGCGGAGGAGAAATGGTCTTTTTCGACCGCAGTTGGTACAATAGGGGCGGTGTTGAGCCGGTTATGGGGTTTTGTACCGAAGAAGAGCACCAAGAATTTTTGAACCATGTCGCCGAATTTGAGCATATGCTCGTCAACTCAGGAATCATTCTCTTTAAATTTTACTTTTCCGTCTCTAAGACAGAACAAGCTCGACGGTTTAAAGAACGAAAAACCGATCCTCTGAAACAATTCAAACTCTCTCCCGTCGATGCAAAATCTCAAGAGATGTGGGACAAATATACTGAAGCCAAACACTCCATGCTCCGCGCTTCCCACACCGGTAATGCACCATGGATCATTATCCGCTCCGATAATAAGAAAAAAGCTCGGCTGAACTGTATCAAATACATTTTATCCAGTGTCAAATACCCTACTAAAAATTCATTGGATTTAAAAACATCGAAGAAAATCCTGATTTGGGGAGAAGAAGAGATCAAGCTTTTGGAAATGGGGATAAAGCACGGCTAACCCCAATTGGGGGTTAGAGGAATGTTAAAATCTCTTTTTCAATATCCTCTTTTTCAATAACCGTCGGCTGCGCAATCGGTTTGTCAAACAAACCTTTGATCATATCCGGAATCGTCACTTTTGCCGTAGCGGCAATCGATTTAAGAGCATCGATATCGTTCGTATCTTTCTCGCCCGTCAATGCATTAGCAATCGTCGGAGAGAACTTAGTCCACTCAGCTGTCGAATAAATAATCGTTTTAATCGGTTTTGTCGCACAACAATCGTATGCTTTAAAACAGGTTGCCGTATGCGGATCCATCAAATAACCGCGATCGAATGCCTCTTTAATATACCCTTTTCCTTCCGCACCGTTACAATAATCAGCGGCAAATACGGCTTGGAGTTTCATCGTCTCATCATCATTCAAGGCATAAAAACGTTCCGTTTCTAATGCAGCCATTAGCTCTTTTGTACGTTCATGACCGAACAGATCAAACAAAACACGCTCGACATTGCTGGAAATTAAGATATCCATAGCAGGAGATGTCGTCGCAATAACATGTTCGCCGCGTAAATCGTATCGCCCGGTATTGATTAAACGGGTAAGAACATTGTTCTCATTGGAAGCAATAATGATTTTCTCAACCGGAAGTCCCATTTTAAAGGCGTAATATCCTCCAAGAGCATTTCCGAAATTTCCGCTTGGAACGTTGAGATACACTTTATCGCCCATTGCGATCACATTTTGACGTACCAATTCCAAGTAGCTGTGGATGTGATAAATAATCTGGAAAATAATCCGTCCGAAATTGACTGAATTCGCTGCAGAAAGGGAGATGTTTTTAGCTTTTAACGCATTTTTAAAGGTTTGAGAGCCAAGCAAACGTTTCAGTGCGCTTTGTGCATCATCAAAATCCCCTTTGATTCCGATCACTTTCAGATTAGCGGCATCTTCCGTCACCATTTGCAGACGCTGCACATCGGAAGTTCCCCCGTCAGGATAGAGACATGCCACACGAACATTCGGACGATTTTTAAATGTCTCTAATGCGGCAGGACCGGTATCACCGCTGGTTGCTGCCAAAATCAGATACTCTTCGCCCCGTTTTTGAGCGATCGATGAAAGGACAACACCGAAAGGCTGCAACGCCATATCTTTAAACGCTCTTGTCGGCCCGTGATAGAGTTCACTGACATACAAATCATCACGAACCTTTACAACCGGAACGGGATTGGTGGGATCATCAAATTTATCATAAAGAGAAAGAGCTTCATCAATCACCGATTCATCAATATCAATCGCAAGTGTTGACAATAAATCTTTTGCAAGCGCTTTATAACTTGAAGTCAAATGTTTAGAAAGGAACGCTTCACCCAAATCAGGCAATTCGCTCGGAACATACAATCCGCCAAACGATGCAATCGGACTTAAAATTGCCTCGGAAAAGGTAACTTGCTGTGGATGGATTCCGTCATTTCCGCGTGTTTCAATAAATTTCATTAGATCCGCTTTATAAAATTTTCGTGATTATAACAAAGAGGCCATCATGAAAGCCTTAGAAAAGAAAAAGTTAGCTCAAACCTCCTATAAAGCCCAAATTACCTAAAATACGATCAATAAATGCGAGGACTCATTAAATGCCATTTTCTACACTCGGACTTTCATCCCCTATACAACGTGCACTTAAAGAGAGCGGTTTCACTCTCCCAACACCGATTCAAGAAAAGGTAATCCCTCTCGTACTATCCGGTCATGACGTTATGGCACGGGCACAGACGGGGAGCGGGAAGAGTGCGAGCTTTATTTTGCCGATTTTGGAACTCTGGTCTTCGCGCGTCGGCGAGGGAAAAGCAAAGATCAAAGCACTTATCCTCACTCCGACGCGGGAGCTGACTCTTCAAGTCGCCGAAGCATTTGAGACATTTGGAGCATTTTTACCGAAAAAGCCTAAAGTGGTAAGTGTCATCGGAGGAGAGAGTATCGGCGATCAACTCTATGCAATCCAACAAGGATGTGATATCCTCATAGCCACATCAGGACGATTGCTAGATGTCGTAAAGAAAAAGCAGATGAACCTCTCCCATCTCGAATTTTTCGTCCTTGATGAAGCGGACAAAATGCTCGATCTCGGATTTGCAGAAGAGTTGGAACTTATCCTAAAAGAGATACCTTCACAGCGTCAAAATCTCCTTTTTTCAGCCACCTACCCACCGAAAATGGTGGCAATTGCCTCTAAAATTACCCAAAATCCTGTAGAGGTAACACTCGAATACGAAGAACCCACCGTCATGAGTATCACTCAGAGGGTTATCGAAGTCAATCACGAAAATCGAGGTCCATTGCTACGGCATCTCCTTAATACCGAAAAATGGGAGCAGGTACTCGTTTTTATGGCCAACAAACGAGCCGCTGACAACATCGCAATGAAATTCAAAAAATACGGGTTTCTGGCTGACTCGTTTCACGGTGACCTCATCCAAGAAGATCGTACCTACACCCTCAATCAATTTAAAGCCAAAAAAATCCGTATCCTCTTTGCCACCGATATTGCAGCCCGCGGACTTGATATCGATGATATCACCTGCGTCGTCAACTTCGACCTCCCACGATCCCCTGCGGACTATATCCACCGTATCGGACGTACTGCCAGAGCCGGCAAAGAAGGAATAGCCGTCTCCTTCATCTCCTATGAAGATATGGATCATTTTAAGCTGATCGAAAAACGGAGCAACATCAAACTGAATCGGGAACAAATAGAAGGCTTTGAATTGAGAGGAACCCCTCCGCCAAAAGTGCGCGGTCCAGAACCGGTCAAAGGAAAAGGGAAAAGCAAAAAAGACAAACTACGGGAACAAGCATCAAAAAACAATGGTGCATAAAACCGATTTATAACTTAATTTTTTTAATATATTCACACTAACTTCACACTTTTAAGCGTATACTGGAATCGATTTTCTATAATTTTTTTTTATAGTAATCTAATACGCGAACACTCGCACTAGAGGAAAGTACATGAAGAAAAATCAGATAAAATATCTACTCGGAGGAATATTTTTCCTTAGTTTAGGAGTAGAACAAGCATATGCGATCCCCAGTTTTGCCCGTCAAACAGGCTTTAATTGTGCCGTCTGCCATACTGTTTTCCCGGAATTAACCCAAACAGGTCGGGAATTCAAGTTACACGGCTATACGATGAACAACAGTGAAAAAAACAAAATGTTTATTCCGTTATCAGCAATGGTAATGGCAGATATAACCAAATCTTCGGATAGAACCGATATGCCCAAAGACGGCAAAATAGTTATCCCTCAAGTCAGCTTGTTTTATGGTGGAAAAATCACCGATAAATCCGGTGCATTTGTTCAATTGACGTATGACGGGACTGAGCTTTTGGGTAAAACCGATATTGCGCACCACATCGGTATGGATAATATGGATATCCGATATGCTGATGCGACAACTTTGGCAAATAAAGAGTTGGTGTATGGAATCACCGTCAATAATAATCCGACTGTATCCGATCTATGGAATAGCGTACCGGCATGGGGGTTCCCGTATGCGTCATCTGCAATCGCCAATACCCCAAGCGCCGGTGTAATGGCTGACGGCGGTTTAGGCCAAGCGGTTGGAGGCATCGGTGCATACGCATTATGGAATGATTTGCTTTACGCTGAAATGGCCGTATACCGCAGTGCAAAACCCGGCGGTATTATGGGGATATTCGGTTGGAAAAATCAAGATTTGAAAGGAGATGCTTCTCTTGTTCAAGGAACTACACCTTACATCCGGATTGCATTGCAGCACTCCTATGACAACAGCTATATCATGCTTGGCGGTTATACCTTGAGAACGGTCATTAATCCAGCGGTCGTTTCTAATACCGACGGTTCACTTGATACCTATAATGACCGTGCTGTGGATGCAGAATATCAATATACAAACGGCAGCAACAGCATAACGGCTACGGCTACAAAAATTTGGGAAAAACAAACACTTGATTACAGTGCCGCAAACGGAGAAGCCGATAATCTAAACAATTCCCTCTCAACAACAAAAGCCAAAGTAAGCTATTACTATGATCAAAAATATGGGGCGTCTTTAGGAACTTTTTCAACATCAGGCACAGCTGATGCCACTAAATACGGAACCTTTAATGCTTCTCCAAACAGCAGAGGAGAAATTGCCGAAATCGACTATCTTCCATTGCAGAATATCAAATTGGCTTTGCAATACACCAAGTATGACAAATTTGACGGAGCGAGCAAAAATTACGACGGTGCAGGCCGGAATGCATCCGACAATAACAATCTTTACTTTCTTGCTTGGTTTATGTTCTAACCATATTCACCCCCCTCTTGAGGGGTTAAACTGCTTATAAATATCAACCACTTAAATCACCACTTAAATTCCCATTCCCAGCCCAAAGCATTTAAACACGATTGAAATGCTTTTTTCCGGTTTGCTTCATTGTAATCTTCCGGTAGAATGTAGGGGGGAGGATAATAACGTCCTCTGCCAAAATAACCGAAACCATAAGGGTAATATCCTGTCGGACTCGATGTATAACCGGCTTGAAACGGAGTATATAAAATCAATGGCGGATAGAGGGTGGCTGATTCTTTTTCACATTTATATTTATCGACTGCAAAATCTTTTTCATTTTTAAGCGGATGTTCCCATTTCGATGCACATCCGCCTAATATTATGGCTACTGTTAAGAGATGTATAATCGGTAAAGCAAAACAGATTTTGGAGGTTTTAATTTGACTCATGACTACACCCTTCGCATCTTGGGTTAGCTGTTTAATATTTTTTGCTTTTCAGCTTCAAATTCTGCTTCAGAAATGATGCCGTCGTCTAACAACGCTTTAACTCTTGCCAGTAAATCATATTTATTGGTCGGGTCATCTTCCTTCGGTTTCGGTATTAATTTCATTGCCCGACCGATTAATAGATAGAGCAAAACGCCGATAAAAGGCAAGAAAAAAACAACCAGAAGCCAAACGACCTGCATTAAGTCCTCTTGAAATTTTGAGGTGATAATGTCCATCAACGCCCACACCCAAATAATAAAAAAACCGACGACAATAAAAATTAAAAACAATTCCATACCTATTAACATTTCCATATCACGTTCCTTTCACTTATTTTACAAAGTATACTCATGAATTTGTTTACTTCACATTTAATTCTTCTTGATTTCTATACATATAAAAAAGCAATTCCTTGAATGTACCGATGAAGAAAGCAGGAGTTTTTACCGCATTATCGGTATGATTTTTGCTTGTACATCATAACATATTCGAAACTTTAAATGTCAAAAGATGGAGCTTGTAAGATTTTTGAATTTCCCATATGTCTTAAATTTTCAAAGGAGATTCCATGACGATTAATAGCGGATCTGTTTGGGCAACCCCCTCACAGTCTTATTCCGGTAACAACGTCCAAAGTCAAAGCAGTGCTAGTGGCATGGCTCCAACCGATTACAGTGCTGTAATGCAGCAGGCGGGAAATACTCTGATTGCGGCATTGGATACGGATAAAAGCGGTACAATCGATAAAACTGAGTTTTCCCAGGCTGCCCAAGCACTTTCTCAAAAAACAGGCAATACCTACAATGCCGACAGTGCGTTCAGTGCTATCGACAAAAACAGTGACGGCTCTCTCAGTGTTGATGAACTTCTAAATGCCTTGAAACAGGCACGTTCACAGAACAGCCATCATCACGGACTTCATAAAACAGATGCAACCTCTTCTGCAGAGCAAACTGCAAGTTCGACAAGCGAGACTGCATCGGCTGCCGATACAAGCGGTTCTTCAAAACTGCAATCTATTTTGATGCAGAAAATACTCTCCGCTTATACCGGGAACGGTGATACAACCGGTTCTAAAACACTTGCTATGGCATAACAAGCAGAGCGGTGTATTACTATCAGTTTGAAGCTTTTAGCGCACCGTGTGAACTGCATATCGATGCATTATCTGCATCGATAGCCGATACTGCGGCAAAAGTCGTTTTCGAAAATGCTAAACGGTTAGAACAGCGATATAGTTTTTTCCGAAACGATTCTGAGCTACATACACTAAATACCCGTTCTTCTAATATCTGTCTGCTAAGCGATGAGCTGTCAGGGTTAATCCAGCTCTCACTTTTTTATAGGGATAAAACTTTAGGAGCTTTTGATATTGCAATGGCAGGCACACTTAAAGAGAGTTCCAATGCATCTTCAACTCTTGAATATCATGCCAAAAGAAAAACCCTACTCCCCTTTGCTTCCTCATCACATTTGTCTTTGGAAGGCAACTGTTTAACATTTACTAATCCAATCACAAAAATCGATTTGGGAGGTTTGGTCAAAGAGTATGCGGTGGATCAAAGTATCTTGCAGTTGCAGTCTATGGAAATCACGTCAGGACTGGTCAATTTCGGCGGAGATATTGCCGCTTTCGGAACCTGTCACGATCATTCGTGGCGAGTCGGAATACAAAATCCGCAAAATCCGGAAACAAATCTGGCAGAAATCGAGCTTAATACTGCATCATTATGCACTTCAGGGCACTCTAAACGCTACAGTATTATCCAATTCGAGAAGATCTCACATATCATTGGGCCAATCGACGCACCCTCTTCCTATTCTCAGGTCAGCATTCTTGCACCGACAACCGTCGATGCAGGAATTTGGAGTACAGCCATGCTCGTTAATCCCGATCTAACCCTTCCGAATCATATCAAAATGGTTCATTCGATCCCATAGAAATTAGAGAGTAATTTGCGTCCCTACACCCTCTGAGGTAAAGAGTTCCAGTAAGATAGCGTGTTCGATGCGCCCGTCGATAATATGGGCTTTATGAACACCGGCATCCACTGCTTCGAGACATGAATCTACTTTCGGCACCATTCCGCCGATAATCGTTCCATCGGCTTTTAACGCTTCTACTTGCGCTTCGCTTAGCGTTGAGAGAAGTTCTTTTTCTTTATTCAACACACCCGGAGTGTCAGTCATAAAGATCACTTTGCATGCACCGATAGCTGCTGCAACCGCCGATGCAGCAAGGTCGGCGTTGATGTTGTAACCCGGATGTCCAACGATAGGATCAGCACCGATAGGGGCGATGACCGGGATAAAACCTTCGCGCAACAGATTATGAATCACTTCGGATTTTACATTTTCTACTCGCCCAGTAAGACCGAATTTCGCTTCGTCTTTCGGTTTTGCCATAAGAAAATGGGCGTCTTTCCCGCTGATTCCGATTGCTTTGGCTCCATAAGAATTCAGGAGGGATGTAATCTCTTTGTTGATCTCACCGCTAAGCACCATTTCAACGATCCGCATAACTTCCGGAGTACTGACACGTTCACCGTCGATGAATTCGGTCGGGATTTTCAAATCACCGAGCAACTGACTGATACGACTCCCGCCGCCGTGTACAATGACCACTTTGACTCCGACAAGATGAAGCAATACGATGTCTTGTGCAAATTTGGCTTTAAGTTCATCCGAACTTTGTGCCGAACCGCCGTATTTGATCACAACGATTTCATCACGAAACTCTTTGATGAACGGCATAGCGTCCATCAGAGTTTTTACGGTATCAATCTTTTTTTGCATCGGTATATTCCTTGACTGTGGTTATCAACGTTTCATCCAACTCTATGCTGAGTTCCAGACATGAGAGGTTGAGATTAAAGGACGACATTTTAACAAAGTCTTTCTGAGTTACCAAGAGACTCGTTGCTCCGGTTCGCTCCAAAATCGCTTCGAGTTCGCCTTGTGTAAACATATGGTGATCTTCAAAATAGACTTTTTCGATCACTTCGGGTAAATAGTTATTCAAACGCTCCGGTCGTGCAATTGCCGTTACCAGTACCATTTTATCGGTGGGATTAGAAACACTGACGGATCGTGTAAACGATTTTCCCTCATACAGCATTACAACACACTTATCTCCCCATAACCGTTCCCGATAAGCACCGGAAGGGAGGCAAAAACGATTCGGAGTTTCTACGTCTATCACCAAATCAAGTTTCTGGATGGAATGTTTACCGTATCCGTCATCTAAAAATACCACCTCACACCCCATAGCCTTGGCTTCGGCGATTCCGCGTTCTCTAATTTCACTGACAATGACCGTAGCATTGGGGAGATTTTTAGCATACAGCATCGCCTCATCCCCACTTTTTATCACATCACAGAGTATGGTCGATTTGTCTTTGACCACAACCATCCCGCGGCTTTTACGCCCGTATCCCCGTAAAACAATCGCAGGTTTTTCATACTGTTTTGCCAATTCGCTGACAACAGGAGTTTTACCGCTCCCGCCGACGGTCAGGTTCCCGACACTTACGACCGGAATTCCCATCGCTCTCGGACGACTGCGACGATACCGTACATAGGCAACCAAACAATAGATCCAACTCAACGGTAAAAGTAAAAAAGAGAGGATTTTTTGGATCAGCGAGGGGTGATATAAATACCCTTCACCCCATTGGACCCAAAAACGTTTCAAACGCGTGTTGCAGCTACATCCAAGATTGCGTCACAGATCTCTTCAACCTCATCATCGCTGAGTGCAGCATAATTAGGGATGGAAAGAACCTGCTGAAAATTACGAAGCGCAATTGGAAAATCATTAACGCGAAGTGAATATTTAGCCTTGTAATAACTCAATAAATGCAGAGGAATGTAATGCAGACCGCATTCGATTCCTCGAGCTACCAATTCACGTGCAAAAGAGTCGCGGTTTTTATCCACTTTGATGATGTAAAGAGAATAAGCGTGCTCTTCATTCGCGACTGGAAGCTTGATGTGAGGAGCTTCGCTGAGACGTTCATTGAACATTTCTGCGATTGCTCGTTGACGTTCGATATTCTCATCTTGTTTCTCTAGCTGAACTAGGATAGTCGCCGCATCCAAAGGGCTCATCATATATTGGCTTCCGATATCGGTAACATCGTAAATGTATCCCAACGATTCATCATCGATTACCATCGCATGATTTCGCAGCAATTTCGCCCGTTCCATGATCTCTTCATCGTCACAAACCAGCATTCCGCCGTTACATACATTACGACGCAAGTGAGGGCTAAAATCAAAACAGGTGATATCCGCACCCGTAGCACCGATCTTTTGAGAGTTATACGTAGCACCCAATGCATCCGAAGCATCTTCAATGATTTTAACATCATAGAGTTTTGCAATACCGTATAAACGATCCAGCTCAACACTCTGTCCCGCAACATGCGATACGATTACCGCTTTGAGTTTTTTGGATTTGTTTTCACTCAAATACGCTTCAAGTTTATCCAAATCAATCGTAAAGGTATCCGGATTGATATCGATAAAGATCGGTTCCGCATCGAAATGACGAACCACTTCAGGGACAGATGGGTACGCGTTAATCGAGCACAGTACTTTGTCTCCGCGCTTAAGATCAATCGCCAACATCGCCAAATGCAAAGCGGCAGTTCCATCTGATGTGGCCAATGCATAAGAGGCACCGATATACGATTCAAATGCCGATTCTAAATCTGCAATAATATTTGGAGCTTCGCCGTCAAATACTTCATCGATTTTTTCTCTCTCATCGCCACCTACTTCTACACGATAAAACGGGATACTCATTTTTTTTCCTTTATAAGGTTATATCTCTTGGGTAATTAAAATCATGATTGACGGTTCGTGACGTCAACTTTGCTATTACAGGCATTTTACGTTTGAACTGATTCTTGTAAATTCTCGTTATTATCATATCGACTAATTGAGAATTTTCTCCATCCGCAATCATCTCATCACGAGTATGACGCTCTTCAACGTAACGTTTTAGTACACGGTCCAAATCGGCATACGGATAACCGATCTCTTCTTCATCGCTTTGTCCAGCCCACAGGTCTGCAGAAGGGGGCTTATCAATGATCGAGCTTGGAACTCCTAAGTATCGTGCCAACTCAAATACCTCAGTCTTATACAAATCTCCGATAGGATTGAGTGCACTGGCCAAATCCCCGTACAACGTTCCGTATCCAAGCATCAGTTCGCTTTTGTTACTGGTTCCCAGCACCAAAGCACCTTCGCGTGCAGAAATATCAAAAAGTGTCACCATACGCAACCGAGCCGAAAGATTACCTACCCGAAGCGGTGACATATCGGGAGTTTCGTATGCTCGCAGCATTGGCTCAATACTGCGGGTTTCTGAGCGGAGAGAAAAACGTGTGCACAACTCGTCTGCATCATCGAGTGAACTTTGGGATGAATAGTGTGACGGCATTTTGACGCAAAGAAGATCATCACCGAATGCACGGTGCGCCAACACCGCAACAACTGCGGAATCGATCCCTCCACTCAAACCTACAACCACTTTTTGCAATCCGGTTTTAAGTACTTCCTGACTTAAAAATTCGCTCAAATACCGGCTTATCAGCTCGTATTTATCCACCGCATAACCTTATTTTAGTATTAACAATTTGCATTATAACTAATTTTGGCAACGAAGTTATTAACAGTATACTAATGTTCCTCGCGAGTCTTTATTGAAGCCTTCGAATTTCTAAAAGTCTGTTTAAATTTAAGAGATGTATCGAGTTGGAATGGGAAGAGTGTCAGTAGATTTATTTAAAATTATATTCAAATCCCAAAAGTGATGAAAAATATTTGTATTCCATTGTAGACGGATACGAAGCGATAGTGGAACCATTAACACGATAGTTCATAGTATCAGTGTCCTTAAATCTTTCATATTTTACTAATGCTTTCAAAGATGCATTATCATTAATTACGTACTTATAGCCCAACTCTACTTCATATCCTAATCCATGATTATGTGTCGTTGTCTCTAAATTTCTAACAATATGTTCATCTCTTGAAACAATATCATAATAATTGATCCACCCTTTGTAGAGTAGATTAGAAGATTCTTTATTGGATAATAACGACAATCCTATTTTTTGTATCTTCTGGGAGTAACGCAATGTCTCGCCTAGTAAAATAGTAGAGGTATCGGTCGTATAATTATATTGATGTGTATCCGTCCATTTAAAATTTAACTTTTTTTGAGAAACTCTTAGCGTTATAGTGTTTATAACATCCAAATCAACATCCATGCTAGACTCTAAAAAAAATGTTTGATTTTTAGTAATAAAATTATTTGAAAAGGAATACACCGTTAGGTCATAATTTTTCCAATCAAAATCTTCACCATGTTGTGTTTGTTGTGTATCTCTAATCTGATCTTCAAAACCTATATTGAAGCGATATTTATTAATATTTTCGTGAAATTCCAAGCCTATAATATGTGATTTTATTGGAAAAATCAACTTAGACTCTAAAAAATTGGCTGAGGCATTATTGACATAATAATTGCTTTCACCCTTTTGCTCACCTAAATAAACATTCAAACCTTCATTCGCAAACAAATAATTTGTAGCCAATAAAATGACTACAAAATATTTATTAATATACATACTCTTTCCCTGATTCAAATGTTCCGTCACCTTCAGGATCTATAGCTAACATGAGTCTATTATTTTCAACATACATTTTAATTTTTGAATTATTCGCGCCGATAAAACGGCATTCGCCACTTATATACATTCCGCTGGAATCAGTAATAAAGGGTGTAGTGGTACAGTCATAACTTGGATCTATCGAAACGTATTTTGATAATTGATCAAAATAGATACTGCCTGAAACATAATCCATACTGTTTTGAGTGTTCGCTAGTTCTTTAAAATCTGCA
>NZ_JAQTQR010000023.1 GCF_028712165.1 Sulfuricurvum sp.
ATATTGCCGTATCTATTGAGATTTGGACTGTTTTAGTACAAATTCTTCAACTCAATGGGTTTAGATATGATTTTTGGGATCTCGAAGCTAAATCAGTCTGAAATTTATAGGGTTCTTTCACAGTCTCTATAGGTTAATGCTACACTTGTGCCGATTGAACCACCCCATTTATCTCCTGAAAGAAGATTTTGTATCGATTGAGTGTGGCTAGTCGGGGCTGCTGATGACGGTGTAAAAGTCGTAGATGAAACGACTGATCCTGTAATACCATTTCCCATTGCTTTATTTCCTCTTGTAATAAATTATCAAAACAGTTTTTGGCTTTCAAAAAGGAAAGCCAAAATATAGATTAAGGATTCGGTCCGTTATGACAGTCATAACAGCTTACTTGATGTTTAGCTGCAAATGTTTTTGTGCCGTGTTCAACGCTCAATGTACGTGCTTGTGACGTTGCCGATAAAATACTTCCACGATAGTCAGAACCATGACATGCTGTACAACTTGCCCGATTGCTCTCAGCAGCATTTTTATGCGCACTGACAGCACTTTGACCGACTACGTGCATACCGTGAGGTCCTTTGGCAAAGTTTGACGTACCTGTCGGAACGGTTGTATGACAGGTTGTACATTCACTAATCGTACCTGTATGTCCCTGCAACGCAATACTTTGTACATTATCATTGACATGACTGCTCGGATAGATGGCATGGGTTGCACCGTGACACGCTTCACATTGGAGATTTCCATGACCCTTACTGAAGCGATAAAGTGATTTACCGGACATTGGGGTATTTGGATTGGTTGCAAATTTGGTGTCCACGATACTGCGTACGGTACTTCCACTCGAGAAAACACTGGTAAAGCGGGTGAAATTTGCTGTACTTGAAGTACGGTCATGACATTGTTGACAGTTTGGTTGATCCAACCATCCCTCACGTCCTGTTCTGCCGACATCGGTCATTTTACCGTGACAACTTTGGCAATCCATAGCATTGGTACCATCGGCTTTTTTTGCTTTACCCATAGCTCCTCTGAGACAGCTTGTAGCTGAACCGGGATGACATGTGTAACATGAATCACGATTTGTACTGTTATTCATCGTTTGACCGGTAGCCGGGTCGGTAACCGTAGCATGTTTACTATGAAGAGCCTCAGTCAGAGGTTTAATTCCGGTTTTTAGAGATGTTCCAAGGGCATTTGATTTATGACATGCTGCACACAATACAGGTTGACCTGCATTCGCTGTTGCCAAAAGAGTCGCTTTTGTATATGAAGCAGCCATATTTGCGGTTGCAATTGCATTAGGGAATTTATCATCATGCAGTTTAAGGATGTTTTGTTTCCAATCTTTTTCAAGATTAGCATTGTTGACCCATCCATTTGATGGTTTAGCGGCTGCAGAACTGTTGGATGCATGACACTTAGCACAACTCATCTCATCAGAAACCGGGAGTACGACCTTCGTCGTTGCGATTACTGTTCCTGAAGCGTCTTTTGCTACTACTTTAACCATTGGATAATAGTTTTTTACCCCTTTGTCATCATAAGGGGTGACAGGGATACCTTCTGCTTCCCACCATCCATTAGCACTATTATAGTTCAATGCAGAAGGAGTAGCACTTGGTGTCGGATTGGAAATCGCCGGATCAGAGAGATTCAAACCATGATTATCAGCAGGTCTTCCACCAAAAATAGCAAGAACCCAATCCCAAAAATTTGTTTTTGTAACACTGGTTGTGTTGATAGACCCTGTTGGATCTGCAACAGCTTCGTATGTAAGAGTTACACCTGAAGTGATATTTTTACCGGATGTTGCATCTTTACTGATGAGATGTGCATGGAGGTTATTGTATGGTGGAAGAATACTGAAGATCGAGTAGTCGTTACCGTCCATACAGTGCATTCCCAAATCATTCCACGCTACAAGTGTATACTTCCCGGTATTACCGATGTCGGTGGTTGGTGTTGTCGGCTGGGTAGGATTATAGCCTTTGCTCGCATTTGTTGGCGCACTAGGAGTAAAATTGCCCTGCGCAGCTGAAGATGAAACAGCAAAATCATTTTTACCGATCATTGATAATACGTCTGCGTCCGATGCTGTACTCATATCTATACGGGTTTGCCCTTTAAGCGTTGCCGTTACAGATGGATCAATAGTGATCCCGTTGGTTGGGTCACCATCACTATCAAGAGTTTGAAGCGTACGCAACATACGGACTACTTTTGGATCGCTAGAATCCGTTGTACCGACAAGATCCAGTGGTGTTACTTTGCCGTCTTTTGGTTTTGCTGATCCCAAGTAAAGATTCCCGATGTGAAAGGTTACACTTTCTCCATCTGTGAATCTAAAATTACCATTGTTGTCTGTTACATTGCTTTCAGTTGATGTATCAAATTCTAAGCCGGCAACATATGAATCAATGAAAGTAGCAGTAGATACAGAACTCGTGGTTGTAGATCCACCGCTTCCGCCTCCGCCACAACCAACCATCAGTAGTGTTGCTGTCACTACTGATGAAATAATCGCTATGGATTTACGCATATCGACCCCTTTATCTAATATTTATCCGTTATATTAAAATAGGTTTATGAATTTTTGATGAAAAAAAAAGTTAATTATTAATGAGAATTAACAGAACTGGCATATTGGGTTGATATAAGTGAATTTAGCAGCTTATTTTGCTGAAGTTTGAAATATTTGCGTTTCAAAAACATGTAAAATTTGAGAATTAAGTGTTCCGTTTAATTCTAATAGAGAAATATAAGTGATTGCAAAATCACTTAACTGTTTTAGGCGATCTTGTTCAATTTGATAGAGTTTTGCTTGTGCTTCGAGAAGATCAACTTGGCTTTTTAATCCGGCTCTTTGAGCGATTTCGACAGCAGAGAGATTTAGTTGGGCTGAAGTCCGAGCGGACTCCAATATCTGTATATTTTGAAGAGACAGATCAAATTGTTCATTCAGTTCATCATAGTGATAAAGAATATCCTGACGAGTTTGGGCCTCTTTTTCAATAGCAGAAGCGTGTAAGATTTTAGCTTCTTCAATTCGTGCAGAAGTTTGACCGCCTTGATAAAGAGGAATCGATATTTGAATATACGCTCGGTTATCCGTTTTGTATAAAGTTCGATCGTTTGTTTGATTTTCACTACGACTGAGACTTAGGTCTGCTTTAGGATAATATTCAGTATAACGGACACCAATTTCGTCCTCGGCAATACGTCGTGATAGCGCAGCAATACGTACATCAGGATTACTCTCCAAATTATCCGTAAAATTGACTTTTAGGGCTTTAAGATTATCCGCAAAATTTGGGTTAAACTTAGGAAGATCAGAAACTCTTAGAAGTGTTAAATCTTCTAGTTTTCTTTTAGCCAAATGTTCTTTTTTGATAGCTTTGTTAATTTCCATCATAGCTTGATCACGATAAATACCTGTCTCCAAAAGATCCATTTTATTGGATAAACCTTCTGAAAGCATTTCATTGATACGGGTATATTTAAGGGTATAAAATCGATGATTTGCTTCTGCCAACTCCATAGATTTATGGGATACGAGAAGATCAAAATAGGCCTTTGCTACATCCACACCGAGAGACAGAGATGATTTCTTGGTGTCTGTTTGTGCACCTTGTGAACGTAATTCTCCCTGTTTTACTGATCGGGTCAATTCTGGATGATACAATGGCTGAGTGAGGGAAAAAGTATAGCCCTTATAAAACTCAGAAAGCTCTTTTTCATTGGAATAGTTTTGAATATAATCGTGCAGTCCTCCGTTCAATGTGAGCTGAATTTGAGGATATAACTTGGAAATCCTTTGATCCTGTGCAGAATTAAAAGAATCACTGTCGTATTGTTTTGATTTGTACCCATGATTATTTTGGAGCGCATATTCATAAGCATCCGAAAGATAAAGCGGTGATGCGTAACTAGAAAATGAAAAAGAAAACAATACTAATAAAGATGAGATTTTATTGTTCATTGAAGCTCTTTACAAACATCATTTTAAAGGGATGCATTAAATATTCAAACATCGTACGAGACCCGATAACTATCATCGAATCAGCCGGAATGCCCGGTCTCAATGTTAAATGATTACGTGCCAATTCTCGTTGACCTTTGAGTGTTACCGCCATTTTGACTGGGTAATAGAGTGAATGTGTCGTATCATCGGTAAGTGCATCGGCTGCGATATGGATAACTTTCCCATTAACTACCCCTAATGAGCGTATATGAGAGAAACCTGGGAAACGAATTTCACATTGTTGTCCTATACGGACATTATTGATCTCATTAGCACTGACGCGCCCCTCAATAATAAGCGGTTCATTGAACGGAACGAGATCAAGTATAGGTTTGGCTGGAGGGATAACACCCCCGAGAGTATGAAACTGTAAATTAGTAACAGTTGCATCTACCGGTGAAACGATTCGTGTACGGCTTAAAGTGTCACGTAGCGATTTGATACGTGAATGTAAATCGGAAATTTTAGTTTGTACCTCATTGAGTTGTTGTGATACTTCTTTATAAAAAGTTTGCTTTTCACTGAGCATCTGTGTTTTTGTTTCTGCAATATGTCCTTGAATTCGGGCAATTTCAGAGCGTGAAGATGCAATATCGCTGTCAGTTTTTATCTTTTGCCGTTCAATTTCTCGAAGATGCAATTTATCAGTTAGTTGTTGGTCAAAAAGGATTTTCCACTCTTTTATCTCTTGAGCATATGAATTTGATAATTGAGTATTCGCTTGAATGGAATCGTTTAATCCGACCAGTTGATCTTTCAATTGATCAATTTGCTGAGACAGCATGGTTATTTTTCCATTTAAATACCCTTTTCGAACAGTAAATTCATTTAACTGCCCTTGTTTGGAAAGTGTACATGGAAAATTAGAACACAACTCATCCATTTCAGGGGGAAAAACAACGGATGATTTATCATCACGCTCTGCAATAAGTCGGGCTTGTTGTGAAAGCAATTCCGTATATTGGGCCAAAGCAACCTGAAGCTCTGAATTGGCACGTGTTGAATCAAGTTCGATAAGAGTTTGTCCGGTGTGGACATAATCTCCGTCATGAACAAGAATCGATTTGATGATTCCACCTTCAAGATGCTGTATCGTGCGGTTGCTGTTGGCAACAGAAACTTTTCCCGGAGCCGGAACGGCACTGGAAAGGGGAGCCAGAGAACCCCATACACCGACAATTAGAATAAAAATGATTAAGACGATACTACCTAAACGACGATAATGACGGTCTTCAGTTGCAGGTGTAATAATTGTCATGATGGGTTACTTTCAGAAGGTGAAATGTTTTTTTGAGTGAGTGCTGCAAGAACTTCATCTTTCTTTCCATAAAGCTGTAAAATTCCCTCTCGCAGCAAAAGAATTTTATCTGTAATCCCTAAAATAGCTGGCCTATGAGTGATTAATACAACGGTAATAGAGCGTTTTTTTAGTTCTACTATAGCATTTACAAGGGCCCGTTCACCAACATCATCCAGATTAGAATTGGGCTCATCCAAGACAATAATTCGAGGATAATCATAAACGGCTCTAGCTAACGCAATCCGTTGACGTTGACCGCCTGATAGTGAAGCCCCGCCAATTCCTATAGGGGTGTCGTACCCTTGAGGGAGTCGAAGAATCATATCATGTACACCGCAAAGCATTGCGGCTTCTATCACTTTTTGCGGATCCGGTGCTGCATAACGTGCGATATTTTCACTGACAGTTCCTTCAAAAAGTTCGATATCCTGCGGAAGATAACCAATATGCTTGCCTAAAAATGATCGATCATAATGGTTAATCTGTGCACCGTCAATCCGTACAGTTCCGCTCACAGGTTTCCAAATGCCCAATATGGCACGTGCAAAGGATGATTTTCCTGCTGCACTTGGGCCAATAACACCAACCGTTTCTCCAGCACCGATAAATAAAGAAAGATTATTTAGAGAAGGAAGTTTTCCTTCTGGTGGAACAATGGTAAGGTTTTCTAATGTAATTTGCCCTTTGGGATCAGGCAATGGGGTAGGAGGATCTAAGACTGGAAAATCTTCAAGAAGTTTTTGCAATCGTGCATAAGATAGACGTGCAGATGTAAATTGTTTCCATGTCGCTGTCATCAAATCCAATGGAGCAAGAGCACGCCCAAGAATGATAGAACCAGCGATCATCATCCCTGGAGTAACTTGCGAAGTTATAGTCAAATAACCTCCAAGCCCTAGAATAAGAGACTGCATTAGTATACGTGAAAGCTTACTAAGGTTCGACCATACTCCGGCCTCATCACTTGCATAGGACTGATCATGTAAAAATGTAAGGTAGCGATCTTTCCATTTGTAATGTATTTGCTCATGCATTCCCATGGCTTCAATAACTTCACTATTGCGTAAACTGGAAGTAATAAAATTTTGAGAACTTTGAAACATTTTATTTGAAGAGTCGATACGATCTTTGGTACGTTTTTCATTAACAATAGTTAGAGTCGCCACAATAATAACAGCAAATATCCCAAATATCCCAAACCAAGGGTGAAAAAGAAATAAGATAGCAATATAAATAGGAATCCATGGAGCATCAAAAAAAGCAAAGAGCGGAGTACCGGCTAAAAATTGTCGAATTTGCCCTAAATCATTCAGTGGCTGTGATGTTGCACGAGAAGGAAAACGGTTTGCCAATGTAAACATGGTTGTGAAGATACGGTCACTCAATCTTGCATCAACACTGTTTGCGACACGGATTAAAATACGTGAGCGGATGAACTCCAGTACACCCATAACTATAAAAAGAACTACTACAATCAGTGTGAGCATCAAAAGTGTCTCTTCGCTTCGACTGGCGACGACTCTATCGTAAATTTGAAGCATATAGAGTGGGGAAACAAGCATAAGCATATTTATAAATAGAGAGACAAATGCCGTAAAATAAAATGATTTTTTTGAAGCTAAAATAGCAGACCTAAGATTATGTTCAGAGCTTTTTGGCATTCAAACCTCATTTTAAATTTATGTATATTCTTATTTTAACACTCAAGAATGAATTTCAGATGAAAATTAGTATTCAATTTACTAAATCGTTATCTTTTATTACTTTTAGAAAGTTAAGATTGTATTATCAATTACGTTATTATAACTATTTTAGGGGTGTTACAGTAATATTCCAGAATTATGATGCATAAATATGATTTGAATACAATATTTTTTTCTCGGACAAAGTGTATATGTTAGATTTAATTAAAAAAGTCAAAATTGCACTAATCGCTGATGAACTGACAGATAAGTGCCTTCAATATGAAGCTGATATTTTTTATATTACTCCCTTAAACTACAAACTGCTTTTGTATTTTTTTAAACCGGACTTTTTGTTTGTAGAATCCGCATGGCATGGAAAAAGAAATGCCTGGAAATTTAAAATTGCCTCGTATCCTGAGTATCCAAAAAGAAATAATAAAGCGTTGCAAAAAGTAGTTGCATACGCTAAAAACTTAAATATTCCTACTGTCTTTTGGAACAAGGAAGATGGTGTACATTTTGAACGTTTTATAGAGAGTGCAAAACTATTTGATCATATTCTAACGGTTGATGAAAACTGTATACCTCTTTATCAAGCAAATGTACCGGAAAAGGTTACTGTGAATTCTATGATGTTTGCTGTACAAACGTCTATACATTACCCAACAAAGGGATTTAAATACCCAAAAGCATGTTTTTTGGGAAGCTATAGCCATCACATTCATAATCGTAGACGTCAGTGGCAGGATATATTATTTCAAGCCTCCAGCCACATTGGTTTAGATGTATATGATCGAAACTCTAAAAGAAAAGCAGCACATTATAGATTTCCTAAAATGCCGGGACTACAGGTTTTTGCGAGCGTTCCACATGAACAAACTGCTAAAATTTATCGTGATTATATGATATCATTAAATATTAATACAATTGAAGATTCTAAAACAATGTTTTCACGCCGCTTGATTGAAATACTAGCATGTGGAGGGATTGCAGTAACCAATCCTTCACCTGCTGTAGAAAAATATTTTAAAGATTATTGTTATGTTGTTAATAATGCGGATGAAGCTGATAAATTGTTAGAACGATTTAAAAATGGACCAACTAAAGAGGACTATGCTCGAGCATTAGCTGGAAGCAAATACGTTTTAGAACATCATACCTGGTCACATAGATTAAATGACATTTGTAAAATCATTGGTCTTGTTCGATAATGAACGGAATAAGATTTTATATAAAAAATATTTTTGCACTTTTGTCTAATAGACAGTATCAAGGTTGGGGTAGAAAACGGACAGGCAGATTTGCACTATGGTGTTATCAACGGTTTGGTCAACAGTTAACTTTAATGGAAGATGGATTTATCCGATCTGTTGGATTAGGGGTTGAAGGCTCTCCGTCATTTAGTATTGTCAAAGATAGTATGGGAATTTATTATGATGCCACGGTACCCTCACAACTTGAAAATTTATTAAATACATACGATTTTTTATCTGATATCCCTCTTATGATAACTGCACATGAAGCAATATCATTGATTCGTAAACATCATATAAGTAAATATAACAATGCACCTGATGTGGAAAAAGATTTTTTTGAAAATGATCAAAAAGAGTCTATTCTTATTGTTGCACAAACGTATGGTGATGAATCACTTCGTTATGGTATGTCTGAAAACTTTAGCACAGATTTTATAATTGATACTGCAATAGCTGAAAATCCAAACGCTAAGGTATATCTCAAAATTCATCCGGATGTCATAAGCGGAAAAAAAAATTCCGATATCGATATTGAAAGAGCACGTCAAAAATGTATTATCATTGATAAAAATGTAAATCCGATTTCTTTATTGGAATATTTTGATGTAGTTTATACAAAAACTTCACAGATGGGATTTGAAGCTATTTTATTAGGTAAAAAGTGTGTTTGCTTTGGTATGCCGTTTTATGCCGGATGGGGATTAACCGATGATCGTGTTGAATGTAAACGCCGAATGCAAAATCGTACGGTTGAAGAAGTTTTTGCAGCAGCCTACATTCTTTATTCTCATTACTATAATCCTTATTTAAAACGTTCATCAAATATTATTGACACGATACAAGAGATAGTGCGACAACGAAAAATAATGCAAAATAGTTCTAAACAAGATAAAACTTATCGCGTATTGGCAATTGGGGATTCTCACATTCGTGTCTTTGAACATTGGATGTTTTCATTATTTTTTCCTAGGACTGCATTCAAAGTTGTATATGTACCTGGTGCAAGCGTTAGCGGTATACGTAATGTTAATTCATTAAGCGGTGCATATAGGACGTTTTATACTGCACTCGAAGATGGTGGATATAATGAGATTATTGTTACATTGGGTGAAGTAGATGCGGCATATTCTATTTGGATTCGCTTAACAAAAGGAGATATAAGTTTTGATAGACTTTTTGATGATTTAGTTTCTAAATATCAAGAGTTCATCGTTTCATCAATGGTATTTGCTCCGATAACAGTAATCAGTGCCCCACTGCAAACTATTGAAGATTGTAGAAAATGCAGTGATGAAATTAGCAGAGTACGTTCAAATATTGATATTAGTATAGAAAATCGAAATATTTTTACTCTGAACTTTAACTCCCGAATTAAATCGTTTTGTAGTGTAAACAATATTAAATATCTTGATATGGATACGGTAGCTCTAGGAAAAGATAACCTTTTAAATCGATGGTTAATTAATCCGAAAAATAAATGCGATCATCACTATTGGCGCTGGATTTATGCACTATTACTTATATGGAAAATAAAATGCGAGAAGCTATTTAAATGAAATATTTTTTTGGATTTTCTACATGGAAACACGCTTATATAGAACTGTTTTTTAATGAAAAGCTTATTTTTATCAATCCTTTATTTGATAAAAATTATTTAAGTAAGGCACTAAAAAAAGGGCTTGATCCTCAAAGCAGTATTTATATATGGGGAAAAAGATTATTTCCGGATATTGAAAAATATGCAAAAGAAAATGGAATTAATATTTTTAGAATTGAAGACGGATTTATACGTTCTGTTGGTTTAGGGTCTGATTTGACACAACCTTATTCACTTGTCGTTGACACTAGAGGCATATACTTTGATCCCAGAAATCCCAGTGATTTGGAATGGATTTTAGAAACGAGTGTATTTGATTCAGAAATACTAGAGCGTGCGGGGAAGATAAAGCAATATTTGATTGAAAAAAGACTCTCAAAATACAATATATATTCCGACACTGTACTTGATTTACCGTCAGATAAACCGATTATTGTTGTTCCGGGACAGGTAGAAGATGATGCCTCTATTTTGTTAGGTGCAAATGGAATGTCAAATTTAGAGTTGCTTCAGCAGGTAAGAGCTAATAGAGCGGATGGTTATATCGTTTATAAGCCTCATCCAGATGTGTTAGTCGGGAATAGAATCGGGAATCTTGACGAAAGTACCGCAATGAAATATTGCGATAAGATTGTTACAGAGGTTAGTATTGACAGTGTTTTGATGCATGCTGATGAAGTTCATACTATGACTTCATTGGTTGGATTTGAAGCTCTGATACGCGGGATTAAAGTTGTTACATATGGATTACCGTTTTATGCTGGATGGGGGCTTACGCATGATAGTCAAGTTTGTGAAAGAAGAACTCGTAAACTCTCTATTGATGAACTATGTGCAGGAGTATATTTGTTATATCCACGCTATATCAATCCATATACGTTAAAACAGTGTGACATAGAAGAGGTTCTTGAAGTACTTGATCTTAAACGTCAACAATTCAATTACTCTTTTTGGGTTAAATACCGTAACTGGATGAGTCGTAAATCTCAGCAAATATTACGTATGATACGAAAGTGAAATATTAATTATAAGAGTTATTTGTGGTTGAAACCGGATTAGAATATTTTCGAAATAAAAAAGTTCTTTTTTTACAAGGCCCTGTAGGTCCATTTTTTAAACGTCTTGCGGAAGATTTTATTTCCGTAAATGCCGAGTCATATAAAATTAATTTTAATGGTGGCGATTGGCTATTTTGTCCATATAATTCAATAAATTTTAGAGGGAGTATCGAGGAATGGCCGATATTTTTTGCAGATTTTATTAATAAACATGAGATTGATACGGTTATTTTATTTGGAGATTGCAGAGAATATCATAGGTTGGCTCATACTGTTGCTCATCAAAACAACATTGAAATAGGTGTATTTGAAGAAGGGTATGTTCGTCCCGATTTTATTACGTTTGAACGTTTTGGGGTGAATGGTTTCTCTCTTTTACCCCGAAATAGAGATTTTTACGATGCATTAGAGACGAAAGAAATAGAAACGCCTGATGTCAAATTTGTTGGCAATACTTTCTGGCATGCTGCATTGTATGCATGTTTGTATTATTGCGTCAGTGTACTTTTAAATCCATTTTTTAGGCATTATAAGCATCATCGTCCTCTAAAATTACGTGAAGGAGCGTATTGGATCAAAGCAGTTTATAGAAAATGGTTATACAAATATTATGAACGGGGAATTCAATATAAGTTAGTTAATACCTATTCTAAAAACTATTTTTTAGTACCGTTGCAAATTGCTACCGATGCTCAAATACATGAGCATTCTGATTTTAGATCTGTAGAAATTTTCATAAAAAGAGTTGTCAGTTCATTTGCTTCACATGCGCCGAAAAACAATCTGCTTATTATCAAACATCATCCTCTTGATAGAGGATATCATGATTATTCAGAAATCATTTCTCGATTGACTGCAAAATATAATATTGCAGATCGAGTTAAATATATTCATGATCAGCATTTACCGACATTATTGGAGCATGCCAAAGGTGTCGTTTTGATAAACTCAACCGTCGGTCTTTCAGCGATCCATCATAGTGCTCCTCTAAAAACATGCGGAACTGCTATTTACGATATTGAGGGATTAACCTATCAAGGGAAATTAGAAACTTTTTGGCATGACGCAGAAACTTTTAGAATTGACAGAGAGTTATACCGACGCTTTAAAGGATATATCATAAATTATAAACAAATAAACGGCAACTTCTATCATAGATTGAAAAATTCTAGATTTAAAAGCGGAATACTCTGGTAAGATTAAAACTCATCTTCAAATTCTTCAAAAATTCCGGAAGCATCAATAATCTCTTTGTCTCTATTTTTTATCTCTTCCATTGCTTCAACTTTGGAATATTCAGTTTCGACATACTCGATAAACGATTCTATATCTTGATCAGAGGGAAAAAGGCTCTCATAATTTAAAGCGATATCTATAAACTCTGGGCCGCATCCGAAATCAATCAATTTTTGTTTTAAATCCAAAGATCTTCCTTATTCATTAATTTTTGACATTATAAATATGAATCCTTAATCTTTCAATGCAAAGAAATTTGAAAAGAAGTTAAATTATTACAAAACTTCGATAAACTTATTGTCATATGAATACAAAATAAGAAGGAAAAATTCTATGTCAAAACGTTTGATAGGTTCAGTCGTTACAGCATTAATATTAACATCGTCACTTCAGGCACATGTAATTGCCCCGGATGAGATAAAACAATTTTCATCTCAAGCGCTGCATATCGATTTTGATTCGGCTCCAGAAGATGTAAAGCAGAAAATTACGTCTGAATATACACAACGTATTAAACTTGCCGAAGCACTTGTTGTGCAACTGAAAAATGATCCGGAGTACGTTCAAATATCTGAAACTCTTGCCCTTGATTTATGGTCTAAACGCATCGCAGAAGCTACTAAGCCTACAGATGAAGAGCTTCAAAAAGCATATAAAGAGGCCAAAGATCTAAATATTTCCGCGAGTTATAAAATTCGTCATATTTTAGTTATGCAGGAGTCATTGGCTGATGTTATGATCAATCAATTGAAAGCAAAATCTGGGGATGAACGTGATCAATTATTTACAACATTAGCTTCTACAAACAGTATTGATCAAAATACGAAACAAAAAGGGGGATATGTCGGTTGGGTTAATTCATCAGCTCTCCCGGATGTAGTAAAGTCTGCATTAAAAGACAAAGAAGCCGGAAGTTATATCAAACTTTCTACTGGTAAAAATGTATGGGATGTTATTCTTCTTGATGAAGTCAAACCAGAGCATCCGGCTACCTTTGAAGAGGCTAAAAGTTATTTGGACAATATGCTGCGACAACAGGCTGTTGAAAAAGAGGCAAAGAAAATTTTGGCTACTTTAGATGCAAAACCTGCTGCCAGCAAGAAAGCACCTAAAAAATCTAAATAATAATGAAAATACGGGTTTATTATGAAGATACTGATGTAGGTGGAGTAGTTTATCACTCCAATTATATTAATTTTTGCGAACGTGCACGAAGCCAACTTTTTTTTGATGCAGGTCGCTCTCCAATTTTGGAGGGCGGTCATTTTGTTGCAAAGCATATCGAAGCAGACTATATCAAAAGTGCAAAATTTGCTGATATTTTAGATGTTAAGACGACACTTGTAGAGATGAAACATGCCTCATTTACATTATTACAACAGGTTTTTCGAAATGAAGAGAAGATTTTTGAAATGACGATTAATCTTGTTCATCTCAATTTTGAGGGAAAGATGACAAAAATTCCTTCCTCTGAAAAGATATTCTTAACGACACTAAAGTAACGGCTTTAATTTTGGTGTAGCTTTCTCAATAGCGGATGAAACTTCTTTGTTTCCCCGCATTTCTGCAATATCCAAGGGTGTCATACCATCTTTACTCATGACTCGTCCTGATGCACCTTTTTCCAGTAAGTACAAAGCAATAGGGGTATATCCCTTCCAAATGGCAAGATGTAATGCAGTAGCTCCCCCACTGTCTTGTACAGAAACATCTGCACCTTTCTCGACAAGATATTTGACAGCATCAATATTGCCAACCCAGCAAGCGTACATCAAAATTGTTTTATTATTATCTTCACGAGCAGTATTAGCATCTTGAATCGATTGTACCTGTGATTCAAATGTTGCTGTATCGTTGCGGTCCAAAAGGCTTACTAAGGTTAGTATGTCTGCACCATAAAGGCAATTCGTCATTAAAAAGAAAGCAATGAGTATCTTTTTCTTCATCATTATTTCTTGAATTGCTCGATAAACTCTTCAATATCGTCAAATAGTGTTTGGAGGTCTTCTTCATGCTCTACTTCATCCGCTAAAATTTGTGAGACAAGATCATAGGTGATAGTATCTTTCTCACGTGTGATATCAAGAATATTAGAGTATACACCGATGGCGCATTGTTCCCCTTTGATAGCCTGCTCCAATACTTTGCGCACATCCGGCTCAGTCGGCGCATCATATCCACAGTTACAATTGGTAAGCCATTCAGAAGGATGAAGGATTGGCGTACCACCAAGCTGTATGATACGATCACATACCATCGTAGCATGACGGAGTTCATCGGCTGCATGTTGTGTAAGCTCAACGATTGCGGCATCTTTCATTAGCCCTTTTACCACTTTGGCTTCAATAAAGTACTGATAATAAGCAAGCCACTCATCACAATACGCTTTATTTAGTAGTTCATAAACTGTTTGTGCTTCGATTCCGCGAAGAAGTGAAATACCTCTTTTAGCCATTAGGATACTCCTCACTGATAGATGGGTTAACTCTATCACTCATTCTCTTAAAGGAAAATAATTATCCGCAATATGAGATTAGTATTTCTGATGAAAGAACAGTTATCCCTTCTTTTTTGGAGTGAGAGATAACACCTTCTGCTTTTAATTTTTTAAGGATTCGTGAAAGAGTTTCGGGAGTAATTCCAATGAGATGTGCTATTTCTATTTGCTTTAATCGATTAAAGGAAGGAATATCATCACGGATGAGACGTGCTACTTTGGCTACTGCATTTGGTGCAGTATGACGTTGCAGCGCCAGTTCCAAAGCAGATATTTTTTGGGTTAATGAAGAAATAAGTGCAATACTGAGAGAAGGATCCTTTTGAAGAAGGTTCAAAAAAGGATCTCGAGCAATTTTTAGTATAAACGAAGTTTGTTTTGACTCACACGAAGCAGGGTAGGGTATTTGTTTGAGTGTTGCAACTTCTGCAATAAGTGAAGGTGCGCTAAAGTGGTGAATCATGATTGTATCCAATGAAGCAGAGGATTTATAGACACTTACCTCCCCATCTATAAGAAAATGAAAGTAGCTGCTCTCATCCCCTTCATAAAATATAATTTCACCTTCGTTGTAATGGCGTAGAATACCTATATCCTCTATCTGAGCGCATTGAGTTGGGGATAAATGGGCGAATATTCCAATTTTTTTTAGAGAAAAGGGTTCAATGAACGGTGATTGGTTCAAAACCGTATTCTTTCGCACGGAGTAGTTCTACTGGATAAATCACCTGAGAATTGATAAGACGCATAGTATATTTTCTAGGTGTATTACTGAGCAAGGAAACAAGATAATCAACACCGACACTTGTAGAATACTGAATCCAATCAAAAGTAATATCGTTATTCATCAACATATTGGATTCATAAATATCGTTTGGAAACTCTATCAGTGAATTAGCCAAAATAATATTTTTTCGATCTTGATACTGTGTCAAGGTTAAAAGGGTAGGATCAATATTGATCTGGGTTGAGAGTATGTTATGTACTTTAATTCTTGAGAATGTAATATGAGCTGCTAATAAGGCACTTTTCACGACGGGAATATGGATAATAATACTGCTTTTATTAAATAAAGAGGGCTTTGCAAGATAGGTGACAATATTATCACCCTTTAGATCAATGGGATAACTTGATATTTTTTTATTCTCACTTTTATGGGCAAGAAAAACTTCTTCTGTAGAAGTTTTTAGTTGTTTTCCAACACTTGAATTGTCATAAAAAATGGCAATTGAATTTCCCATATACGGGAGCAATGCTTCGATTTGAGCAGAATAATCGATCCCACCGAAGACAATGTTATCAGGTGAATCCGGAAGATCGCGCTTGTGAACAGTCGGAATGTAAACCGGAATGTGTATTGATAGTGTGGTGAGATTTTTTGCTCCAGAGGATGTCAGAGGTGCAACGATTGCATCTATTCCGTCTTGTCGAATTTTTTCTAATATTTGTGAAAGTGAATCGGATGATTCATCAGTCATATCATAACGTTTAAGTTGGATGTGATTATTTCTAAGTGCAATCAAGGTAGCTTGTGAAACGTTATAGACAGACTGTGTATATTTGCCGATAACACTGGGAGCTGAAATAACAGCAATCTTGATCATCTGATCTGTATTGGTAAATTCAGAAGTAAAGTTTGTTACATCGCTTGATTTTTGAATCGTTATTGTACGGGCATAACTGAAAAAAAACAGTAGTGATGATAGTAACACTATGCGTATAAATATCATGATAATTGTCCTTTTATTGTTTGTAAATCACGTAAAGCCTCTTTTTTTAGAGAAGGGTTACGGACAAGATAAAGGGGATGATACATAGGAATTAAAAGAGAATTATTAAACGGTATAATCTCTCCGCGAACACGTTCAAAATCTCCAAGATCACCGGTAAGTATTTGATATGCATCTGACCCAAGTGTTACAATTATTTTGGGTTTGATGAGTTCCAGTTGCTTTGCTAAAAACGGTGTGCAGCTACTGCATTCGCTTTGTGAAGGATTTTGAAACCCAAAGGGCTTGCATTTAACCGCATGGGTAAAATAAACATCATCAATATGCTTCATCAAGACTTTTTCAATCATGTCGCGCAGCATGACACCGGATCTTCCGACATAATAGTCTGATGCTTCATCTTCGGCAGCTGAGACATAGGCATCAATAAACATTAATGAAGCTCTTGGATTTCCGTATCCGCTCATGCTTTGTCTGCGTGATTTACTTAGATCGCACAGATAGCATTTTGAAATATTTTCTCCTAATGTAGTGAGGGAATCGGGAAGAGTATTGGAAGTGGCTTGAATATTGGGAGTAATAGGATCAATGTAGGTATAGCCCAATGATTTTAAACGATATAGATTTTCTAATAAAGCAAGATTTTGAAAAGAGTCCACGAATTTCACTTATTATAAATTTATATGGAGTATAAAGAAGAAGCGGTTAAAAGGAGATAAAGAGGCTTAAAATGAAGAGACTATTGCTTCGGGTTTACCGGTAAAGTATCCTTGTGCAAAGTCGACACCGAGATCTTTTACCGCTGTGTATATCTCTTCGCTGCTGACAAATTCAGCTATAGTTTTTGCTCCGATCTTATGGGCAAAATCAACAATCGTTTCAACAACAATATGATGTCTTGAATTTTCAGTTATCCCTTGAATAAGTGATCCGTCTATTTTGATATAATCGACATTCAATTTGAGGATGTTCTCAAAATTGGAATATCCTGTTCCAAAATCATCAATAGCAATTTTTGCACCTAATGCTTTCACAGATGTAATAAATTCTACAACTTCTTCATAATTTTCTATACCTTCAGATTCCAGTATTTCGAAGACAATCCGGGAAGCGGTACCTGTTTGTGTAATGGTATGAATGATCTCTTTTACAATAAAAGGATCACGTATATCACTATCCGATAAATTAATTGAAAATTCTTCACATCGTTTTGAAAAAAGAGAACACGATTGATTGAGGACTTCAAGTGTAATTTGCGGATATAGTTTTGTTTTTTTGGCAATAGTCAAAAATTTTGAAGGTGGTACGATGGTACCATCGTTGTCAATCATCCGAACCAAAGTCTCATATTTATCGATATTTCCGGTAATTAGATTGATAATAGGCTGATAATGACAAATAATTCGATGTTTTCCCAAAGCACTGCGAATAGCAGTTCTCATCTTCATATTGGAACGATACGTTTCTTCAATATTTTCATGTTCCGCATAGAGTGCAACCGAAAGTTTATTCTTTTTTGCACGATTTAATGCGATATCAGCACGGGTTAATAGTTTGCCATGTCCAATCGCAGCACCTACAGTCATGCGGATATTTATCGTTTCATTTTTTATAAAAAAGACTTTTTCTTCCAACAAAGACATCAATGCTGCAATTCGATTTCGTAAATCACTCCATGTAAAATGCTCATATAATAAAACGGCAAATTCATCTCCGCTTATGCGATAAGGGAAAAAATTCATTTTACAAAACCACTGTCCTACTTGATTTAGGATATTGTCGCCTGTTTCTATTCCGTAAAAATCATTGATCTCTTTAAAATCATCTATATTAAAAATAACACATACAACTGGATTTCTCTTTTCCATATCCGAAACTATTTTTTGTCGATTCGGCAGCCCGGTGAGCTGATCATAGTAGGCAAGCTTTAATGTTTTTTCTTGACTTTCACGCAAAGCACTTAGGTCTGTAAAGATTGCAAGATAATTTTGTATTTTATTATTTTCATCCATAATAGCACTAATACTTACCCATGCAGGAAAAATAGCACCATTTTTTCGCCTATTCCATATTTCACTGCTCCAGTGTTTTTCTTTTAATAATGTATTCCACATTTGATTATAAAAGGCAGGGTCATGTTTTGCTGATGAAAGAAAATTAGTATTTTTACCGATCACGTCTTGTTCGCTATAGCCGAATGTTTTTAAAAATGAGTTGTTTACTTTTATTATATTGTTGTTTCGGTCTGTAACAATCATACTGTCTGACGCATGTTCCATGGCCATCGCTAGTATTTCAAATTCACGTCGTCTTTCATGCATCTTATCCTCTTCTAATGTTTCGAGAGAGAGACACCCGGATTTTTTATCCACACAAAACCTTTATTTGACTAAAAACTAATTTATTTCAACATTTTATTATTTATTCTTTGATAATAATTGTTCTATCTTTGCTTAAATATATTACTTATATTAATTCTATAATATATAAAGTTAAAATAAATTAAAGTTTAAAATGGCGCATTCGCCTAAGAATAATGATAAAATCACCGATATTAGTTTAAAAGTAAAAAAAGGGAAGTGTGTGGACAATAATATACTTTATTCGATAGAGTCTTTTCCTCCTCTGCCGGAATCAATTAATAAAATTAATTCACTTTGCAGCGTTGAAGATATAGATTTAAAAGCGATTATTCAAGTAATTGAATCAGATCCTATACTGTATACGGATATTTTACGTTTTTCAAATGTCCCTTATCATGGTTTTAGATACCCGATCACGTCAATTTCTCAAGCGATTGCACTGTTTGGAATTGCTGCGATTCGGGGAATGTCTCTTACAGCAGCATTGAAAGCGCATCCATATACGGATTTAAGTCCATATGGGATGAGTATACACGAATGGTTCTCTGTTATGGAAAAGCAGCAACGTTTTCTTGATCTTTGGCTTGTAAAAAAACATCGTTCAATACTGCAATCGCTTGGCGGTCTTACATTTATTTTAGAAATAGGGCGTTTGGTCGCCTCTTATGCTCTTATGCTCAATAATATTTCGCATGTATTTTTAGAAAATGAATCCGACAAATTACTTTTAGAAGAAAAAAAACTTTTTGGAAAATCAGGTGATGAATTAGCCAGTAAATTATTTGATTTTTGGAATTTTGATGAGATGTTTACGAATTCATTATATTATTCATTCAATCCCGAAGATGCAATGGATTCGAGGGCATGTGCTGCATTAAAGTGTGCTCGAACACTTTTTACACTGAAAGATGTAAAACCGTTTGAAGAAATCGAATCTATTTTGGAAAAATATGATTTTAAAATAAATGATGCGAGAGTTGCTTACGAGATATTATTGAGTGCAGACGAGATAGATAGTTAAAGCCCCTAAGAGATGGGCTTTAATAGTTATTCAGCAACTTCAACTTCGACTGGCGTTGATTCCCATACACCGTGTTTGGTGCAGTAGCCATGTGCTACAAGAGTCAATTTTTTACCCATTGGAACGATGTTGAAAGTAACTTCAGCATGGTTTTTTTCATTTCCCAATGTACCAGGTACGAAATCAGCACGTGCAAGTAATGTTTCACCGTTGTAAAGTGCAATATTTGCAATGAAGTGGTCGAAATCATCTGGATGAGAGTATTCATTCCCCATTTTGACGGTAACGGCAAGTTTTTCACCTTTTTTTGCAGTTGAAGCACAGTGGATAAACGGTGAGTGACGGTCAATGTAGTCTTTTTTTGCTTCGCGTTCTACAGTGCTGATGTCGACGTAACGGTTGATTGTTGGCATAAGGATTCCTTGTTTTATAAAATTAATGCAGACATTGTACACCTCAAAACTTTTAACTACACCTAAATGAGATACTTTATCTCTTAATTAATTTTTTCCAAAGCAACAGCGATTTTTAACCAATAGAGGGGTAAAATCGGGCTTTAAAAATGATTGATGGATAAGTGAATATGTTAAAACCTCTTTTGATTGAAATCGGTGTTGAAGAACTCCCTGCCGTACCCCTTCTCAAAGAACTCTCTGAAATTGAGAGAAAATGGGTTTCGGTGTTGGATAAAAATGCTCTTGTAGGCGAGTTTGAGTTCTACTATACGCCGCGTCGTTTGGTTCTATGGCATCGGGAGTTTAAAGTCTCTCAAGATGACCGTGTTGAAGAATTTTACGGTGCACCAGTAGAAATTGCAATCAAAGACGGTGTCCCGACACCTGCTGCTTTAGGTTTTGCTAAAAAATGTGGAGTAGAGTTCGATCAAATCACACGTGCGGAAAAAGCGGGCAAAGAGGTCCTCTATTTTAGCCGTACGGTAGAAGGGCGACCCAGCAGTGAAATTTTGGGTGAGATGATCGAGCAATGGATCAAAAGTCTCAACTTCGGTAAATCAATGCGCTGGGGATCAAGCCATGAGAGCTTCATCCGTCCAATCCGATGGATCAATGTTATGATGGATAATGAGGTTATTGACATTGAACTGTTCGATGTCCGTTCATCCGCACATACGTATGTTCACCGAATCAGCCACTTTGGAGTGATGAGAGTCGATTCTATCCACCACTATTTTGATCTTCTCAAAGAGGGGTCTGTAACCCTTTATCCGCAAGAGCGTCGCAAAACCATCTTAGATGCATTTACCGCATTGGAGAATGCACACGGTATCAGCATCGAAGTCGATGAGGATCTTTTGGACGAAGTCGTTGCTATTACCGAACATCCAACACCTCTTTTAGGAAATTTTGATGAAAGTTTCCTAGAGCTTCCTCCTGAAGTTATTATTACCTCCATGAAAGAGCATCAACGCTATTTCCCGGTCTTTAAAAACGGCAAATTGATTAATGCATTTGTCGTGGTTTCCAATGCGTTAACGGATGACTTCAGCAAAGTCATCGAGGGCAATCAGCGTGTGCTTCGTCCACGTCTCTCCGATGCCCTCTTTTTCTACCGTAATGACCTCAAAAAGGGGCTTAGTACGGCCGGATTGGAAAAAGTCGTTTTTATGAACGGTCTAGGTACATTAGCAGAGAAAATCGCACGTGAAAAAATGGTTGCTTCGACCCTTTCAAATCTTGTGTATGAGAATATCAATCCATTAGTGTTAGAACGGGCTATGGAATTGGCCAAAGCCGATCTTATGTCGGAAATGGTGTATGAATTTACAGAACTCCAAGGGCTGATGGGATATTACTATGCACTTGCACTTGGTGAATCGTCCGAAGTTGCCGTTGCGATCAAAGAACAATATTTACCGACGGGTGAAGAGAGTGCATTACCGAGTACTATGCTCAGTGCAATTGTAGCAATGGCGATGAAGCTTGACACATTGATCGGGATGTTCAGTATCGGTGAGATTCCGACCGGTTCACGCGATCCGTTCGCCCTTCGTCGTGCCGTCAACGGGATTATCAAAATCGCCGTGGCACACCAAATTCCGCTTAATTTTTCAACATTGATCGATCAACTTACCAATCTCTATCCGCAAGGAAAAGAGTACAAAAAGAACATCGAAACCTTTATTATTGAGCGTCTCGCCGGAGCGTATCCGGGAGTTAATCCATCTATTATACAAGCGGTCGTCTCTAAAGACGCATCCGTGGAACTCGATGTCCTTGAAATTGACCGTAAAATCCGAGCGGTCAGTACGATCGCATCATCCGATTCGTTCGTCGAAGCGTTTTCAACTTTTAAACGCGTTAGTAATATCCTCAAAGACGAAGCAATGGATAAAGGGTTTATTGTCAACGAATCTCTTTTTGAAAACGATGCGGAACGCAATCTCTACGCTTCGGCTAAAGCGGTCATGAACAACCAGTATGAAACTCTTGAAGAACGTTTAGATGCTCTCTTTGCGCTTAAAGCTCCGCTCGATATATTCTTCGATAATGTCATGGTCAATGCAGATGATTTAAACGTTCGTGCTAACCGTAAAGCCCTCGTTGGGATGATTTACGCAGAGATTTATTCGATTGCCGATATCAAAAATATCACCTTATGATGTAATCGTCATCGGAGCTGGCGTTAACGGCTGCTGCAGCGCCTACACGCTCCATAGTGCCGGATTACGTGTTGCCTTAATTGATCAAGACGGTATAGCCTCCGGTGGTAGTGGTGCGGCTGGGGCATTTATCTCTCCGAAAATTTCCAAAGCCGGAGAACTCAAAGAGATAATGACCGAGGCGCACGCTGAAGCATTGGCCTTTTATACTACTCATTTTCCACAATTTACCCTGGTAAAACCTCTCCTTCACATTGCCAATAGCCCAAAAGAGGGTGAAAAAGTTGAATCTTTTAAACATGAAACCCATATAAAGCACTCCAATATTCCACATGCGATACAAACACTGCTGAGTGATGAAGCAAAAAATGCATCTTCTATTTATTTTGATATGGGTGCCGTTGTTGATGCGCAAGGGGTGTGTAATGCAATGGCAGAGGGTGTTGATTTTTATCCTTTGAAAGTTGAGCAACTCCTTCATGCGGGTGGATGCTGGCATGTCGGTGAATTGCGTGCGAAGAACCTCGTTTTATCTATCGGAGCCTATCCAAAACTTTTGCCGATTGATTACGTCGGATTGCGAGGGATTTGGGGACATCGAATCGATATTGAGACATCGACCCATATCCCGTGTATCCTGCATCATCATGTTTCGATCTCTCCGACGACTAAAGAAGGCATTGTTGCTATCGGTGCCACACATGATGTCCATTACTCCCCGTTTTCCGGAGAAGCGTATGATATAGAGCAGGGTAGGAATATACTGCTTGAAAAAGCTTCAATGACATTAAAATTAAATAATATTAATATTCTAAAAGACTATATGGGATTGCGTTCGGGGTCAAACGACTATTTGCCTATGCTGGGTAATTTGGTGGATGCTGAGGCGACGTTGGAAAAATATCCTCATATGCAGCATGGTAAGGCGGTTGATTCAAGTGAATACATCTACTATCCTAATCTTACGATGATCAATGCTTCCGGAGGATATGGCTTTGTACTTGCACCGTATTTGGCAAAACGATTAAAAGAGTTTATTATAGGCGCCAAAGCGCTTGATCCAATATTATCTCCATCGCGTTTTTTTCCACGTTGGGCAAAAAGAAAAAGTTTTCAGTCGTAAACAACGACTCCATAGTTGTCATCGATGCGGTAAAACCGTGAATCAGCAGTTATGATAAGGTCGTTTAAACGTGCGAGATGAACATAACTGTTTTTATCTACTTTAATCCCGTTTTCGAGAAAAAAACGCTTGAGATTGACAAATTTAATATCATTGACAAACTTATACTCAAATTGATTGTAAAGCTTCATTTTTTTATATCCGAAAATATGACTGTCAATTCCCATCTGTGTTGCTGCGTATTGAGTCGGAAGATAGCCGGACAGGTCAGTTAAATCGTTCTGAATATGGGCATATTTTGCAGGTAGAGTGTTCTTTTCGATAAAAACATAGCGGTTTAGCTTTATATGTCGGCTGTCATTCCAGTACGAGTAAGCAGGGGAGGAGATGGAGAGTTTGGTATATACCTCTTTCCAGAGCCAGTGTTTGTCAAGGATAGAGTAAAAAGAGGACATTTTTTTATTCGTCGTATTGAGGAGTATTAAGAGCTAACCGTTTTGCATATAAAAAGTGATTTTTATAATACCCTTTGTCAATAGAATCGTATTGTACTTTATGCCCTGAAAAGGATGCATGAATAATTTGTCCGTCTCCTGCATATATAGCAACATGGGAAGGATCGGATTTATAGGTGCGGTAAAAAAGCAAATCACCGACTTGGAGATCTTTATAATCAACGCTTTCACCAAGTTGGGCTTGTTCAGCTGCACTATGAGGCAGATTGACTCCAAATTGCTGATACACTTGCTGCGTAAAGCCGGAACAATCGGTACGATCTCCATTTTTACCGCCGAAAGCGTACGGGGTTCCTAGAAACTCTTTTGCACGCGCTAACACCTTGTCTTTTATCGTTTTGAAATTACCGGCAATCTTTTGAGGAGTACTTTTAGGAGTTTCATCACTATTGGTATTATCGGGACAGATGGTACTTGCAGCAATTGGTGAAGGTTTTGAAATCATCAAATAGGGATTTGCATCTTTACCGATCGAATCGTGATTAAAAGTGGTGTTTTTTAATACAGTTTCGGTTGAGGCTACTGATTTAACGACTGGGGCTGTAGGCGGAGTAGGTTTGGATATTGCTAAAGGGGTATTGTTTTTTTCAAAAGGATTAACATCATTTTTTGCTGAATCGTTAACTTTTTTTAGTTCCCGTTCATATTCTAAAAAGAGGGATGGTTCACGCCTCTGCGATTCTGCCTGAACCGTTAATGTCAGTAAAATCAGTGATAACACTGTTCGTTTTATCAGCATTAACCCTCCTCATTTTTTCTGCGCTGTAGTCATTATAGAATAAAAAGCTTTATTTTTTTTTATAACACTAAACTTTAACACTTCGTTATGGTACACTTTCTTCAAAAACAGATGGATAACAAGCATAAATGAGAGAAGCAATTGTACTGTTAAATATGGGTGGCCCGAATAATCTTAACGAAGTTGAGATGTTTTTGCATAACATGTTTAATGACCCCTATATCATTCGGACTAAAAGTACCTTATTACGTAAATTAATAGCCGGAATGATTACGTTGACCCGTACGGAAAAGTCTCAAGATATTTACCGTCAAATCGGCGGGAAATCGCCTATCGTTGATATTACCCGTTCTTTGGTAGAACGTTTAAATGTGTCTGTCGGAGAAGAGGTAATTGTTGATTTTATTATGCGATACACTCCTCCTATGGCAAGAGAAGTGTGTACGCGTTTGCAAGAGTCTGGAGTAGAAAAAGTATATTTAATACCTCTTTATCCCCAATATTCAAGTACAACAACTCAATCGTCACTTGATGATTTTGAACAAACGGCCCATGAGATAGGTTGGAATGTAATCACCACAGAAATCAAACATTTTTTTTCAAACGAAACATACAACCGTTGTGTTGTTGAGCGAATTAAAGAATCATTGGGCTCTGATAGTGCCGGATCATTTGATATTGTGTTTTCTGCCCATGGCTTGCCGCAAAATATAGTTGATCAAGGTGATCCGTATCAGCGTCAAGTTATAGCTCATGTAGGATTGATAGAAGAGATGTTGAAGAAGAATTGGCTGGACTTTAACGGTATTCATTTGGCGTATCAATCCAAAGTCGGGCCAATGAAGTGGTTGGAGCCGTCTTTGGAAACAACTTTGCGTTCACTTTCTAATAAGAAAGTCATTATCGTCCCTATCGCATTTACGATTGATAATTCTGAAACCGATTTCGAACTCTCTATTGAATATGCTGAAGTAGCTCACGAATTGGGTTATCAAGAGTATCGTGTATGCCGCTGTGCAAATGATCATCCGCTATTTGTCCAAACACTGATTGAACTTTATGAGAAAATGAAATAAATGCAACGCATCGCGATTTTTGATATGGATGGGACATTAATAGACTCCGGTTTGGATATTACCATTTCTATCAATCATGTCCGCGCACAATGCTATGCACTTGAACCTTTGAGTGTTCAGGCTGTTGTCGATGCGATTAATGCTCCGAAGCGAAATTTAACTGAAATATTTTATGAGAAGAGTACTTATGAACAAAGTGCTCGTGATCTTTTTGAAGAACATTATTTCGGACAGTGCATTCAAAATGTTGTTGCATATGATGGGATACATGAATTATTAAAACTTTTGGAAGATCACAATGTGGTAATGGGCGTCGCAACAAATGCACCAAGTATTTTTGCAAAGCGTATGTTAAATCATCTAGGCTTGGATCCATTTTTTAAACTAATTATCGGTGCAGATAATGTTGAAAGTCCAAAACCCCACCCTCAAATGATCCACCATCATCTAGGTCACTATCAATATCGTTCAGGTACGGATAATGCTTGGATGATAGGTGACAATTCAAAAGATATAGAAGCTGCTTCACGGGCAGGGATACAGAGTATCTTTGCAGCCTGGGGCTTTAGTGCTGAGGGTAAGGGTGATTATGTTGCTTCTACTCCTGAGTCTATCTTTAATATTATTTGTGAAAAAGGATAAGCTTTGATTAGTATCGATTTACTTATTACGATTATTGTGATGTCATTGTTGTTTTTACGTCATACTGCAGTTTATAAAGATCCGAACAAAATCAATTATACCCCTGTAGTACTTGCGCTAGGCATAATCGGAGGGCTATTGCATTTTATTCTTAGCACTGAAGCGGATGTAAACATATTAAAAGAATCGCTTCTACCGTTTGGGGTAGGAATAACGCTTGCCGCTATTATGAGTGTTATGAGTCAAACAGTTTCCAGTATCAATAAGTATGATGATCGACTTCGATCCGCTTCATTAAATGATGAAATAACCTCTATTGAATCCGTATTGTCTACTTTAGGTGAACGCCTGGATATCGTAGCACAAATGGAAAGCTCTACCCATGATCAAATTCGCAATGTCTTCAAAGAGGAGCTAGACACTCTCAATGTAATACAGGCCAATCAAAAACTATTTGTTTCCAAAATAGAGTCACTTTTGGCAAAACAGCAAAGTTCTATGGAAAAATTCGAAGAATTTACTTTGAGTGAATTACCAAGTCTTGATAATGTCGTTCACCGTCACATCGATCTCTTGCGTGTTGCAGAACAAGATCATTTTAATCAGCTAAAAAATGCTTCACGTACTACCTGCGATGAGCAAAAAGAGGTTCATGTACAACTAAAAGATCTCCATGATCTCGTTATTAATATGAGCCGTCAGAATCTTCCTGATCATACCATTGCTGTTGTACAAAAAGAGTTGGATCGTATCATCCATGATTTTTCACATCATATTCAGATGCTCGGATCTAAAAGTGAATCGATTGTTACTTCATTGCTTGAAAATGATTCGTTGTTACGGGGGACACGTGAACAAAGTGAGCTTATCATGCAGCAAATGGTCCTCTCCTCCAAGCATATGCGTGAAATGACCTCTCATTCGAAAGAACTTTCGGATTCGTTAAAACCGCTCACACGTCTTTTTACTTCAGCTGAAACGTTGCATGATGAATTTAGTAATGCGAAAGGTAAATTAAGTGAGCTTATTGTCACTTTAGAATCGTATGAACGTCAAGAATACCGCTCTATACGACAGAGTGTCGAAGAAGTGGCTGCAGAAGCGATTGCACAAATGCAGATTTTGGTTCAAAGTCTTCAAAAAAGGGAATCGGTACCGTTGGTTGAAACGAGAAATGTCCAAGAATTGGCGAGTAAAGTCAAACTTCATAAGAGCTATTTGGGAGAAAACCAAGAATAAAGACTTTATAATGGCGAAAAAATAAGGTTTTAGCAATGGTAGAGTTTTATGAACTTCTTGATGATGAGAATATACCGTATCGTTGTGATGTAGAGCTTGACCTCATCGAAGAGGCACCACAAGAGTACCGTCCATCGCTTCTATGGCTTTTCGTCAAGGCGGATACCGTTACTGAGAGCTTGGAATCTTTTACCCAAGATTTAAGTTCTTCTCTGAACACATCTTTGGATGCAGTGTTTGCAGGACGTGTGATGAAAGAGGGGTGGGCAGAGTTTTATTTTTATGCTCCTCAATCCAAACGGTTTGAAAATATCAGTTCTGATGTTATGAATCGACACGGAGGGTATGTATATGAACGCGGTTCTTCGAGAGATGGTAAGTGGGAAATGTACATTGACAACCTCTATCCGGATGCATACGGGCTATTGAGCATCCAAAACCGTCATACGATTGATGCCCTTGTCGAAGCGGGTGATGATTTAAGCATTCCGAGAGAAGTTGAGCATTATCTTTTCTTTCAAACCAAGAGTTCTATGGAACGTGCCGTATCACAACTCGCATCTCATGGTTTTGAAGTCAAAGAATATGTCAATGACGATGAAAGTGATTACGGGTACGGTGTTGTTCTTGTCAAGTTGGAAGCTATCACATCTGAAATCGTTGAAGAAACTACGACATCGTTGTATGAGTCCGCGATGCAGGAACATGGCCTTTATGAAGGATGGAGTACGGTATTAGGTTGATTGTTTATTCAACCTGATTACAATATCAAATCAACTTTAATTGATGCAAGGAAACTAATGGCGCTCAATAAGCCGCGTTACACACTTTTTAAAAATACTAAATATGCCCTTAACGGCTTGATTGAAGTAACAAAAAATGAAAAGTCATTTCGTCTTCAAATCATTTTATTTGTAGTGGGAATGATACTGGCATGGAGCCTTCCTATCGATTTTATCTATCAATCTATTCTTTCTGTCTCATTGTTTATCCCGCTTCTTGCTGAAGTAATCAACAGTGCGGTTGAACGAACCGTAGATTTAGTGACGTTTGATCACCATGAACTGGCAAAACGGGCGAAAGACGCCGGAGCAGCGTTGGTATTTCTTTCACTCGGCATGTTGGCTTTAATATGGGGTTTGACTCTGTATGCGGCCTTTTTTCTGTAACAATTTCGTAAGAGATTTTAACCTATAATTACACTATCTTTTTTTTCAGGGGTTTTGCTATGGCAACTGCACTCATTATCGGCGCCGGCGGAGTAGGACGCGTTGTAACACATAAATGTGTTATGAACAATACTGTATTTGATCGTATCATCCTTGCGAGTCGTAGTATTTGGCGCTGCGAAGAGATCCAAAGCGAACTTCCATCAGGAGCTATCGAAATCACTACTGTAGATGCGGACAACACCCAAGAGGTAATCGATCTGATCAATAAATTTAATCCCGATATTTTGATTAATGTCGCATTGCCGTATCAGGACCTCACTATCATGGATGCGTGTATCGCAACTAAAACTCCATATCTTGACACCGCAAATTATGAACACCCGGATGAAGCTAAATTTGAATACAAACTCCAATGGGAGCGTGATGCAGCCTTTAAAGAAGCTGGTATCATGGGACTTCTCGGAAGCGGATTTGATCCGGGAGCAACCAATATTTTTTGTGCTTATGCCCAAAAACACTATTTCGACGAAATTCACACGATCGATATTCTCGATTGTAATGCCGGAGATCACGGCTATCCATTCGCAACCAACTTCAATCCGGAGATCAACCTTCGCGAAGTAAGTGCAAAAGGGCGCTATTGGGAAAACGGAGAGTGGATCGAAACAGCTCCGATGGAGATCATGCAAGTTTGGGATTATCCGGAAGTCGGTCCTAAAGACAGTTATCTGTTGTATCACGAAGAGATGGAATCATTGGTCAAACATATCCATGGTCTTAAACGTATCCGTTTCTTTATGACGTTCGGTCAAAGCTACCTAACCCACATGAAGTGCCTTGAAAATGTCGGAATGCTCGGAATTGAACCGGTCGAACATCAGGGGATGAAAATCGTACCGATCGAGTTTTTGAAAACATTACTTCCAGACCCTGCGTCACTTGGTCCTCGAACCAAAGGCAAAACCAATATCGGTATCGTTGCTGAAGGTCTAAAAGACGGCAAGAAACGAAAAATTTATATCTATCAAGTAAAAGATCATGAAGAGTGTTATGCCGAAGTAAAATCACAAGGTGTTTCGTATACCACAGGTGTCCCAGCAGTTATCGGTGCGAAACTGATGGTTCAAGGTATCTGGAGCGGTCAAGGCGTGTTCAATATGGAACAAATGGATCCGGATCCGTTTATGGATGAAATGAACACCCAAGGACTCCCTTGGAATGTTATCGAGATGGACGTTTAATTAAATTTGAACGTATTTCGAACCTGAAACACCGCATATCGGACATGTTTCCGGTGGTGTTCCGAGCTCTATATGTCCGCATATCGGGCATAGATAAATAGTAACTTCATCTAAGTCTTTACCTGCTTCGATCGCTTCCAATGCTTTTTGATAAAGCTCTGCATGGACTTTTTCTACTTCCAGTGCATAACCGAACATTTTTTTGGCTTTGTGATTTTCTGCAACTGCTTGCTCGTACATCGGAGGATACATGTTATTAAATTCATGTGTTTCACCGCTGATGGCTGCTTTTAGATTTTCCAAAGTGGAACCAACCGCATCCATCGCTTTTAAATGTCCGTTTGCATGAATGTGTTCAGCTTCTGCAGTTGTTTTGAATAGTTTGGCTATATTCGGAAAACCGTCTTTTTCTGCTTTCTCACCAAAAGCAAGATACTTTTGATATGCTTGGCTTTCACCACTGAAGGCGTATTTGAGATTCTCTTCTGTTGTTGGCATTTTATTCCCTTTGATTAAATATTTTTTTATCATACTCTTTATTATTGAATGCTCAGACTTATAATCTACATTCTATTGAAACAAGGCACTGACATACCCTACAACACGAGCACTGTCCCCACTCGCATCTGCACTCGTTCTGTAATCGAGAATAGTGCTTTTCAGTCCTTTTTTCTTGGCTACATTTAACATGGCCTCTACACCGATAATACCACATGCTTCACACCCTTGATGCAATTCAACTGTACTTTTATCTCGAATGGCTTCCAAGCATATTTCATCAATCTGGTTTGCTTGTTCCAGTGAATAGTAATGGCTCAAATCAGTACTAATAACAACGGCAACGTCACCTTGATTCAAACAATAAGCGATGATTGGTTCTATTTGAGAAGGCTCTGAATATGCATAGACAATCTCTATGACGTTCACATCCGGAAAATAGTGTTTGATAAAAGGCATCTGTACTTCGGTACTGTGTTCATGATGTGCATCGGGATAATACGAAAGACCAAACCGCTGCATTAAATCTTTCGTTAGATTACGATTAATAGTTAACGATCCCAAAGGTGTTTGATACGACTCTATATCGGCTATACTGGCTCCATCAAAGCCGACACGATGAGATGGACCTATTACTACAATTGTTTTTGGGTGGGTGTTTTTCAGAATACGGAATGCTATGTTTGCCGTAAAACCGGAATAGATCCAACCGGCATGCGGAACAATAATCGCATTTCCTTTTAATAGTTCAAAACGATGCAAGGCATCTGGATGTGACGATAATATCGTATTGAAATGCTCAATCATTGCAAGAATTTCATGTTCATTTGCAGGATAAAAACTCCCCGCTACACTCATGGTACGGTCTGCCATTTACTCCTCCTTGATTTTTTCTACCTGATAGGTATAAATATCAGGATGATAGGAGAGGGGATTACTCCCGATCCCGGCTTTGAGTCCTAAATGGGTAAAAAAGGAATCGAAGTTGGAGAGTTCTTCCCATACCTGTGGTAAAAAGGTAGCTTGATAATTTCCGACACGTAAAATAACACCGTCAATATTGGGACGGATTATTTGGGTCAAATCCTCCGCGTTTTCATATGATATCAGTTCCGGTTTAGTCAGAAGTGATACTTCGATCTTTGCTGAATCAAATTCTTTTAGAGAAAGTGGCGGAAAACGGGGATCATGAAAAGCTGCGGATTGGGCATTAGAGACTAAATCGTTAATCAAACTCTGATGAGCAATGATTGATCCGATACATCCACGTAAACGACCATTTAGAGTAAGCGTCACAAAAGTAGCTCTTTCTGTCCTTAGCTCAGGATATGTATCTATTAATAAATCTTTATCGACCGCTGTGTGTTCAAAATGTGCTTTGATCGCATCTCTGGCAATTTTCAGATAAACCGTTGGATTCATTTTTAACCTCCACTTTACTTACGGAGTAAAATTCGAAACTTACTTCTATTGCATACAATTGTAGCATTCAAATCGTAACAAGAGGCGATAAGAGAGAAAAATTGAAAAATGATTGATCTAAGAATGAAAAGATTGAAGTGTTGTTATTCCCCAAAAGGGGAAATAAGAGAGATTATACTGCTCCGAATGAAGCTTTTCCGCCACGTTGCAATGCTTTGATCTCGTCATACGTTTTATCATTAATACGAAGGTTACTTCGTAAAATTTCTTTAGCTACTGCATCGATTTTCTCTTTGTCAGACATTTTTTTCAAATCACCTTTAGAGAGGTCTGCAAAATCGAGCAAATCGTTCCATACAGAGCTTTCATCCAATGCAAATGTATTGAAGGTAATTCCTTCATAAACAAATTTACCTTTACCGATGATATCTGATACGAATAGAAGGTATTTCCCCTCCGGTGTCAAGTAATCTTTGTATTTAGCAACAAAACTTTCAAAAAGGTCCAATGATTGAAGCTCTAAAGCCATAAAATCGATTGTATCATTGTTGGTTGCTAATAGGACCTGTTTAACAATATCTTTAGGTGGAAGACTTTTATCGGCAGTAATGACTTTACCTTCAGTAACGATGAGACATCCACGGTACGCATATTTGTAAGCATCAGTTGGTGCGTTGTAAACGATCATCCATTCGAGTTTGTTTTCAGCGATGTAGTCTTTTATTGACATTGAGATTCCTTCAGAGTTATATATAAACTGACAATACAATTCTTGTTCCATCAATTTTGTCGGTGTGGAAATAACTCTATGCTACAATCACATCCATAAAACTACCTCCCTAGGAATTTCCATGAGCGAAATCGATTTTTCCCAACTCACCCATACACCGTGTTATATTTGTGAAGAGGATCGTTTAGAAAAAAACTTACAAGTTATGCAGCGTGTACAAAATGAATCGGGTGCAAAAATCATACTTGCGCTCAAAGGATTTGCAATGTGGTCAACTTTTGATTTGGTAGGAAAATATCTGCATGGATGTACTGCAAGCGGACTGCATGAAGCTAAGCTCGCACGTGAGAAAATGAACAAAGAGGTTCATACTTATTCTCCTGCCTTTAAAGATGAAGATATCGATGAAATAGCCCGTATCTCTGATGATATTGTATTTAATTCTCCTGCACAATTTCACCGTTATTATGACAGGGTAAAATCGATAAACCCGACGATCTCGGTATCCCTTCGTGTCAATCCCGAATATTCCTCTTCCCCGGTTGACCTTTACAATCCGTGTGGAGTCTACAGCCGTTTAGGAACGACATTAGCCAATTTTGACGAAAGCATTGTAAGCAAACTCGACGGACTCAATTTTCATGCGTTGTGTGAACAAAACGTAGATGCACTAGAGGGAGTGCTTGAAGCATTTGAAGAAAAATTCGGCTTATACATCGATGGACTTAAGTACGTCAATTTTGGGGGAGGGCATCATATAACTCGTATCGATTACGATGTAGATCGCCTCATCGAAGTCATAAGAGCATTTAAAGCCCGTCATAATGATATTACTGTCTATCTCGAACCTGGTGAAGCAGTAGGTTGGCAAACAGGACCGTTGGTCGCTTCTGTACTGGATATTGTTCATAACGGAATGAATATTGCGATTTTAGATACCTCAGCCGAAGCTCATATGCCAGATACGCTGGCAATGCCGTATCGCGCTGAAGTACGTGGTGCAGGTGAAGCCGGAGAAAAAGCACACACGTATCGTTTTGGAGGCAATACGTGTTTGGCTGGAGATATCATGGGAGATTATTCATTTGATACACCGTTGAGTGTAGGGGATAAAATCATATTCGAAGATCAAATTCACTACACGTTTGTCAAAAATACAACGTTTAACGGGATCAAACTCCCTTCACTTGCTATCTGGACGAAAGAAGGAAAGCTCAATGTTCTGCATGAGTTTGGATATGAAGATTATCGTAATCGTCTGTCATGAGTGTTAACGCTTAGCGAGTGTAAAGGCAAGAGCATCGGCAACTAATTCGTACATCTCTATAACAGGGGCAGTTTGCTCCAGGATTGTTTTATGTATTTTTTGTTCGTATGTCAGTTTTATATTGCGTTGAGCCAGTTCACTCATTTTATTGGTAATTTTGCTGTTAATCACTTCAAGTTGAGCCGTATGATTTTTTTTCTTTGTTATCAGCTCGTTGTAATAATCATTCAAGAGGACCATTTCACTTTTTATCGCTTCACTCTCTTCGGGATTTAATGAGAGTTTCTCTTTAAGTGACATCAACTTCATATCGGCATCCGGCAATAATTTTGCAATTTCTTCAAGTTCTTTTTCAAAGTTATGTTTAGATTTTTTTTCTGATTCAATATCTTTTTCTGACTCGTTAACACGTTCCTGCGCGATTGCTAAAACTTCGTCTTGAGCCGCAACTTTAATTTTTGTTTGTTTGTATTGCATCATCAAAGAGATGACAGCACTACAATTCCATCTATTGTTGCGCTTATCCGTAATAGCATATTTTTGTATTTTATTACCGTTCATATCAATTATCGTTTCTTCGGTAAAATAATTGATAAATTTTTCAGCATTTTTGTTGCGGTTTTCAATGAAATTTAAAAGATTTTTAGAGGTATGCAAGAGAATTTTTTGAAAATGCAGCCGTAAAATATATCCGGTTTGTCCTTCGATTTTAGGGCGATCACTTTCGCTGACGATATCGAGAAGAAGCACCTCAATCATGGACCTAAAAACAGGAATAAATGTTTTACTGAATGTCATATTGCTGATAACTGAAAAGTTAAGTCCATCCTTGAGAACATCGTCAAGAACCTCCTCAATCATTGGCCATATACCTTCAGGAAAGTAGGTTTGATACATTATTTCCATATTTTCAATGGATTCTCCTGAAAACCGTTTATCAATTCCTTCCGGTATTTTTTTAGGAGGTGTGAAGTATCGTATTGATATCTTTCCCCGTAAAAAAAAGATAATATCCCGTTCATCAAGACTAAAAATATGATCTACCTGTTGTCTTGTAATGTATCGAGCGGACTCCATAGATTGTTGATGTTCAATATAGCCTTGCATAATCTGCGTATAATATTCATTGGGTATAGAGACTAAAAAAGGCAAAGGCAGAAATTCTGCTTTTCTGCTTTCCAAATCATTAATCAGAGCTCTATTTCGATGAATCGTACGGTCAAGCTTTTCAGAGTTTGAATGATCAAAAAAGTGCTTATGCATAGTAAAGGTTTTGAAAGAGACATTAATGTCGACATCCTGATTGGATTGCGCAAAATAATTAATAATGGCTTTTTTGATCGCCTCTTTTTTATCATTAAAATACTCTTCTTTTTCATATAAGGATAATTTTTTGAGTAAAGTAAAATAATGTTCAAGTGTGAAATCGAGAGCATAGAGATTTTTGGGAAGTATGGTATTCAATAAATCGATGACATCAGAAACTATCTTTGGATTGACAAAAGTTGTATCGGCTTGAGGAGTATTATGTTCATTCATCTTAAATAATCTCATCCCGCAGTTTCTTGATAAGTTCTTGCTCACGTTTCGCAATATATTTCCCGAGTTCACCCTCTTGTTGGAGATTCGGTTCAATTTTGAAATGGTATTTATACCCCGCTTCATAAGAAGATTTAAAAACCAAACTCCCTTTTACTTCCGGCGATTGCCCCATAATTTCAGGAGGGAAAAGCAATGTTACTTCACTAAATGGCGAAATAGCATACGCATGTTTGCTTGTAACCGCAATTCCCCCGATAGAGATGTCATACAGCTGACAACGCAATGTGAGACTTGGATGGACAACCGTAAAGCTATACGGCTTTGGAGGTTGTACACGAATACTTTGACGATGAAAGAGGGAAGTCTGGAGCTGATCGAACTGTCTCAGCTCTAAAACACGTTCGCCTTCAACCGTTATCGGGTTAACAGAGGCGTAGACATCATTGATAAACTGATCTTTTTTAAGAATATAAATACCGTTTTGTACTAATGCGGCAGTCTCTTGAAGAGGGTGGACCCGAAGAATAACACTTTGCTCATCGGTGTGCAGGATTT
>NZ_JAQTQR010000097.1 GCF_028712165.1 Sulfuricurvum sp.
ATTTTTATCGCTATTTTCAAGCTATACATCTGTACTAAAATACAATAGTTTATGAATTAAAATCAGGAGAATAACCGATGAAAATTTTTGTATCACTATTACTTTTTCTTACATTATTATACGGGAGTAACAATCAGCTGAATGTTGGTGTTTTGGCATACGGAACGGTTAACTGGGAATTGATGACAATAAAGTCACAAGGTTTGGATAAAAAATACGGGTTTGATCTCAATATTAAAGAACTTGCATCCAAAGATGGTGTTGCAGTTGCTTTTCAAGCGGATAGTGTTGATGTCATCGTTAATGATTGGATTTGGGTCAACCGACAAAATTATCCTAAATTCTCACTCTATTTTTATCCTTATTCCACGGGAATCGGAGGAATTTATACCAATAACTCACGATATCGTACTCTTGCTGATTTAAAAGGGAAAAAGTTAGGTGTTGCCGGAGGACCGATGGACAAAAGCTGGCTGCTCTACAGAGCGTATGCACAACAAAAACTGGGGATTGATCTCTCAAACTATGCGGAGATCGTATTTGCCGCACCTCCTATTTTGAATGCAAAATTATCGGATGGAAGTTTGGATGCAGTACTCAATTTTTGGCACTACAATGTACTGCTGGATGAAAAAGGGATGAATCCAATATCCTCTGTTCGTGAAGTTTTGGGTAGCTTCGGTATTAACAATCAGGATATCCCTTTTACCGGATGGGTATTTAAGCGCTCATTTGCAGCAGAGAATAAAAATGTGATCAACGGTTTTTTACAAGCTTCACTGGAAGCGAATAAAATACTCAAGCACGATGACACTGCTTGGATTGCATTAAGACCATTTATGCACGTGAAAGATAATGCGGCGTTCGAAGCGCTAAAAAAAGGGTATCGTGACGGAATCCCGGAAAAGTTCACTGATGAAGAGATAAAAGGAATTGAACAGGTCTATTCACTGTTGGAAAAAACTGCCGGTAAGAACCTCGTCGGTGAGTCCAAAAAATTTGATAAAACGATGTTTTGGCCCTATAAACCTAACTCAACACGGTAATAAAGATGAATAATCTTCTGTATTTGCGCATAGGATCTGTTTTTTTCCTTATCGCCCTTTGGCATTTAACGGCATTCTTCGCAGATTCACCTCTGTTTCCGGCACCTTTAAGTGTATTACGCAGCTTAATCGAGCACATTTCAAGCGGAGAGCTACTGCATCATTTGGGTATTACGCTGTATCGAGTCGCAATGATTTTTCTCATTGCTATGCCAATCGGGATTGCTTTTGGTCTGCTGATGGGCAATTTTAAAAAAATCGATGCTGCTTTGGACACGCTCCTCGTTCTTGGATTGAATATGCCGGCACTGGTCGTTATTATGCTCTGCTATATCTGGTTCGGATTGAACGATGTTGCAGCGATTTTAGCCGTTGTTATCAATAAAGTTCCGATGGTTATCGTCAATATTCGAGAAGGGGTAAAAGCGATTGATACAAAACTGCTGGAGGTTGCCTGTATTTACAAAGTCTCACGCTATCGATTGCTGTTCACCTTTTATATCCCGCAGCTTTATCCATATATTATTGCAAGTGCCCGAAACGGTCTTTCATTGATTTGGAAAATCGTGTTGGTCGTTGAACTTTTGGGCAGAAGCGACGGGATCGGGTTTCAGCTCTCCATGTTTTTTCAATTTTTTGATATCACATCGATTCTGGCGTATTCGTTTTCATTCATTGTGATCATTATTTTTATCGAAAATTTTATTTTCAGACCGATTGAAGTTCGAATTGCGAAATGGAGATAAGATGCTGAATATTGATATTCGAAGTAAAAAATACAGTGAAAAAAACATCCTCCAGAATATACAGTTTAGTCTTAAAGAAGGGACTTTTCTCTCGATTATCGGTCCCTCAGGATGCGGTAAAACGACACTCCTTAAGCTCATCTCATCATTGGATATTGATTTTGAAGGTTCCATTAATATGGATGCAAAGTCAATCGGAATGATGTTTCAAGAGCCCAGACTTCTGCCATGGCTTACCGTCAGAGAAAATATTGCTGTCGTAAAAAAAATCGCTGCTCCCGAAGCGATAAAAGAACTTTTGCGGATGGTAGGGTTGGAACATACACTGGATATGTATCCGAAAAACCTTTCTGGAGGGATGGCGAGACGCGTATCTCTGGTAAGAGCTTTTATTAACAGACCTAAACTTATTTTGCTGGATGAACCGTTTGTTTCATTAGACAAGCCAACTTCACTTGCTCTTCAAAATGATTTGATGCTTTTTTGCAAAAGTTTTAATCCGGCGGTGATATTGGTGACACACGATCTCGATGAGGCTATTGCACTCTCGCAAAAAATACTTTTTTTAGGTGGTGAAGTAACCGAAGAAGTTATGACACATGTCAATGATCATAATGGTTTTGAGACACTTGAACCATCACAAGTTCAAATGATAAAAGAGAATCTTTTATCTTTGTATCCCAATATTTTAGAAGGAAAACTATGAAAAAAACAACACTCATGCTATTGGTGGTCTCATTGGCGTACGCAGAAGATCTCAAATTACAGATTTACAAACCGGTAACCGGTTCATGCCCGGCATCGTGGATCACCGATGTCGAAACGACTCTGGCTAAACCGGAAATCGTGACACTGACCGATGTCAGAAGCCTCAAAAGCAGTATCGGTATCCCGCGAGAACTTTTCTCGTGCAATACCTCCGTTCTCGGGGATTATGTGTTTGAAGGAAATGTTCCGCCCTCAGCGATTAAGAAATTTATGGAGGAGAAACCTGAAGGTGCTATCGGTCTAAGTCTTCCGGCAAGCCAAAATGATGAAGCGGTTAAAAAAGTCTATATCATCTACGCCGACAAAACCTATAAGGTTTACGGAACGTATTAATCCAAAGCCGATGTAATGATGGTCTCTATCATCGCATCGAGCTCTTTCGGATCGATATGCGTACTGATCCGAGGGGCTTTTAGAAAAGAGATGATAACTTCCTGAGAATCTTTCGTTTCGACAATCAGTATCTTAAACGGACAGTAGAGCAATGCATCGGCACTCTTTTCCAATAACGTATACGACGTAGAAGGTTTACAAAACCCTATACTCACCCCCTTTTTCAAAAGTGGCTGTTTCTCTAAACTTTTGGCTACGCCATCTAAGGCTTTAGCGATATTAATTTGATATACGATCGTAAAGGCATTGACTTGCAACTCGTTACTCAAACGTAATTGCACTTCTTCAAAAGAGCTGTCCCGGACTTTGTAAGTGATAGATTCGGGTGTCTCCGAGCGATCGGTCTGGGCATAGAGTACTCCTGTGAGCAAAAAGTAGAGAATACAGATTATTTTTGCTTGCATTTCATCTCGGATGCTGCGATACCCAGTGTATCTAAGTCGGTTACGGGATCTAGGAATCCTACTTGCGGAGAGGTGGATATCAGTGCATTTGGCTGAACCAGAGAAATCGGCATTCTCAGTTGCCCGTTATAGCTTCGAAAAGAGAGTTTTCGTCCCATATAGGCTGCCAGTTCAAACTCATTGGAACGGATATAGGCAAGATTTGTCTTGAAGTCACTTGTATTCGTATGCATGATAGAGGTTACAATCGTACGCACCGCTACCCAAGCCGCAAAGTCTTCAGATTCCATGCCGCGCGATGCATATTTTTTAAAACGATCCTGCATCTGTGCCGCACCCCACTGTTCGATACTCTTATGCCACTCTACAGGAGTGAGACCTTGGGTTCCGGCGACAGGGCGTGGGAGCCATGAATTAAAATAGACAACCTCTCCAAAATCTCCGTAATAATCGGCCGTTACAATAACATCATAATCTTCGCCTTGTGTAAATACAGGGAGTTCATCTTCTGCTTTTCTGCGAATATCGCTGTTGTTGTCCCATACTTTCTCTTGTACGATTTTGGCACCGAATTTTTTGGCAGCTCGTTTTACCGCATAGACGATGTTTTTGTCTTTGAGTGTTTTGCCTTCGATTAAAAATATTTTTTTGAAATTTCGTTTCACCAGAAATTGCATTAGCCCGTCATAGAGCATCGTATCATCGGCTATAGTGTGTAAAAGGTTCGGATTGCAGTAGAACATACGCAGGCGGGGATTGCTCAACCCGGCGTTGATCATCAAAACATTGTGGCTTTTCGGGTTACTGAGAAGTTTTACGAACAGGGGATACTGAACATTTAAGATGACATAGTGTCCCCCTTTGTCTACATAGCGTTCAAATGCTTTTAACAGGGCTGTTTCATCTCCTGACACTTCCGTTTGCAAGGTGTAGTGTTGGTCCATGAACTGAGCCGTCTTTTCGCTATCGTCTACCGCTATTTTTGCCCCTGCCAATCCTAAATCATCCGGTTTTTCGAAGATGTTTGAGAGGACAGGCGGATGCTTGATTTTTTGGTCTAAATAAAGTATTTTCACAGATATACCTGAAGCACTCAGTGAAATGGTGCTGAGCAGGGTTATTATCAGTAATCGCAGCAGAGTATGCATTGTATCCCTCGTATAAATAGCGTTGAGACAATTATAGGAAAAGTATATAGCGCGTATATAGCTATTTTCGAGCTATATACTTTTTGTATAATTTTTTACCTCACATATAAGGGATTTTTATGAAAAGAGCAGCACTCTCTGCGATGTTATTACTTGGCGGTTTAGCACAAGCCGATACGGTTTTTATATCGAATGAAAAAGACAATACGATTTCTGTTATCGATTCCAAAACCCAAAAAGTCATCGATACGATCGCCGTAGGGCAGAGACCACGCGGGATTGCCCTTGATAAACCAAAAACCCATCTGTATATCTGTGCAAGTGATGACAATACCGTACAAGTGCTAGATTTAAAAAGCAAAAGAGTAATAGCAAATCTGCCTTCAGGCGGAGATCCTGAACAATTTGCCCTGCATCCGAATGGAAAAGAACTTTATATATCGAATGAAAATGATGCTTTGGTAACGGTTGTAGACACTCAAAAGCGTAGTGTTATGAAGCAGATCACGGTTGGATTGGAACCTGAAGGTATGGCTGTAAGCCCTGATGGTACGCTTGCTATTGCTACAACTGAAACATCCAATTTTCTACACTGGATTGATACCAAAACCAAAAAGGTCGTTCATACAACTCTAGTCGATCAAAGACCGCGATATGTAGAATTTAGTAAAAACGGTGACAAAGTTTGGGCTTCCTCAGAGATAGGCGGCACGGTTATGGTAGTTGATACTGCGACGAAAAAAAGTATCACGAAAATCAATTTTGGAATACCCGGGATTTTTAAAGATCAGATCCAACCTGTAGGGATTAAACTCACAAGTGACGGAAAGTATGCCTTTGTAGCACTCGGGCCTGCAAATCATGTTGCCGTTATTGATGCCAAAACCTATAAAGTCATTAAATATCTATTGGTCGGTAAACGCGTTTGGCAAATGGCATTCGCAGAAAATGAAAATCAACTTTATACGACCAATGGTGTAAGCGGCGATGTCTCTGTGATCGATGTCAATGAGCTTAAAGTGCTCAAAAGTATTAAAGTTGGCCGCTATCCTTGGGGTGTAGCGGTTATTCCGACCAATTAAGATGAAAACAAATATTTTAGAACTCGAAAACGTATCCCATAAATACGATAAGGCGATGGTGCTGAAAGAAGTATCATTTTTCATCGAAGAAGCCTCATTTTTTGTCCTTCTAGGACTGAACGGAGCCGGTAAATCAACTCTGTTTTCGCTACTTACTAGACTCCAGAGCCTTCAATCCGGATCGATAAAGATCAATGGATTTATAATACAAAACTACACCAAAGCCCTTAAAGATATCGGTATCGTTTTTCAAGAACCGACACTGGATCTGGATTTAACCGTCCGGCAAAATCTCTATTACTACGGAGCCTTAAAAGGATTGAGTTTTAAAGAGACGATTGCTTCTATCAAAGAAGAACTGACAAATCTCGAACTCGATGAAAAACTGGATACAAAAGTGCAAAAACTCAACGGCGGTCATAGACGTCGGGTCGAAATCGTACGTTCACTCATTAATAAGCCAAAACTTCTTTTGTTGGATGAAGCAACAGTCGGATTGGATTTAAAAAGCCGCTTTGATATTCTGGATTATTTACGCACTAAAGTTCAAAAGGGCGATCTCTCTGTTTTATGGATCACCCATCTGTTTGACGAAGTTCAAGAGAGTGACAGTCTCGCGATAATCCACAAGGGCGAAATCCTCGCAACAGGGACGGCTGAGACGATTATTGCCGAGTACAAGCAAGCGGATCTAACTCAAACATTCAGACATTTGACGAGGGAGAATCCTGATGCGTAAATATTACTATTGTGCCAAAGGGATCATTTACAAAGAGCTGTTACGCTTTTTAAAAGAAAAAAGCCGATTTTTTTCAGCATTGGTACGGCCGCTATTGTGGTTATTCATCTTTTCGGTAGGGTTTAAATCGGCACTCGGTTTGGCGATCATTCCCCCTTATGAATCCTATATCACATATGAAACCTATATCGTTCCGGGATTGGTGGGGATGATTTTACTCTTTAACGGGATGCAAAGCTCGCTAACCATGATTATTGATAAAGAGATGGGAAGTATGAAAATATTACTTACTTCTTATATTAATAGAAATTTTTTGCTCTTTTGCAAAATGTTTGCAACGGCGATCGTCTCTACGATTCAAGCCATCACTTTTTTGATCGTAGCCTACTTATATGGAATAGAACTCACTTTTTCAGGTGTGCTTCTCGCGATACCGATTATTTTGTTCACATCGATTATCCTCAACGCATTTGCACTTTTTATCTCCTCCGTGATAAAACAGCTGGAAAATTTTGCGGCAATTATGAATTTTGTCATTTTCCCCATGTTTTTTTTGAGCTCAGCCCTCTATCCGTTATGGAAGATAAAAGACTCTTCACTGCTCTTATTTAATGTCTCTTCGTGCAATCCTTTTACCTATATCGTTGAATCTATCCGTTTTGCCCTCTATCTAAAGTTCGATCTGTTCACTTTTTATGTCATCTGTATATCATTTTTTTTAATGCTCAGTCTCGCATTTATCGGGTACAAATCAAAAAAAGTGTTGAAAAAAAGCTGAATTTCTCCACCGCTAAATTCAGGCTATTTTCATTATGTATACTTTTGGGAATGACAAATTTCGACAAATTTGTTGCTAAATTTAATTTGAAGGAGAGATGGAATGACACAGAGTAAAACGCTAACTACAAAGATTGCAGTTACCCTTGCTGCCTTTCTTATTGGTTGTGCTGCTCAGGGCACAGGTCTTACTAATAATGTAAAAAAAGATGGGGTGAAAGCTTCATTTGCACCGGTTACGTATGATGATATCCTTAATGATGATAAAACTGTTGGGGATGTTGTAACGTACGGTTTGGGACAAAAAGGACAACGTTACTCGACGTTGAAACAAATCAATAAAAAGAGTATCAAAGATCTTGTACCGGTATGGAATTTCAGCTTCGGCGGAGAGAAAATGCGCGGGCAAGAGTCACAACCGTTGGTTAAAGACGGTGTTATGTATGTGACAGGGTCGTATTCACGTTTATACGCTCTTGATATCGCAACCGGACGCGAAATCTGGAACTACGAAGCAAAACTTCCGGATAATATCTTGCCGTGCTGTGACGTTATTAACAGAGGTGCGGCACTGATTGACAACCTCGTCATTTTCGGTACGTTGGACGCTAAACTTGTGGCACTTGATCGAGCTACGGGAAAAGTAGTATGGAAAAAAACCATTGCAGATTATAAAGACGGCTATTCATTTACAGCAGCACCGTTGATCGTTAAAGGTCTTGTTGTAACCGGTGTATCGGGTGGGGAATTCGGTATTGTCGGTAAAGTTGAAGCCCGTGATCCAAAAACCGGAGAGATTGTGTGGAGCAGACCAACGGTTG
>NZ_JAQTQR010000024.1 GCF_028712165.1 Sulfuricurvum sp.
CGCAATTGACCGGGGGAGCCCGCAGGCCATGGTGCAGGTGGGTTTTGAACTCGGCATGCGCTCGTTGACGTTGCGCCCGATGGCCAAGGAAATGCTGGCCTGCGCGAAGAGCCAACAGGAACCTGAGGCCTACGGCGTCTTGGGTAAAATCGCATGGACCGAGGGGCGATGGGTTGATGCCTATCGATTATGGGAAGAGGGTGCAAATTTTGGCTGTGAAGATTGCATCGACAAAATGGGAGAATTTATTGCGTTGACCCTTGAGTTTAATCCGAGAACCGGTGAAGTTCGGGAGTCAACGACACGAATGAGCGATGAGATTCGGAATTCGCTACCGCGTTTGGAGGCACTTAAGAAGTTTTACTCGGAGCAGTTCTTTTATAAGATTTCTAATATGACAGAACTGCTTGTCACTGCGCCAACTGATATGGCGTTTCATGTGAGTGACGAACAGATTGTTGCGCTCATCAAGAAACAGCATCCTCAATAAAGGGGTCATGTATTCAACCCTCACTTTTATAGATAATCCAATCACTTCTAGTGTTAAATAATGTCAAAAATCAAAATAAAAAGATACAATAACTATCAGAAATGATGGAAAGTGAAAGTTGGATACATGACCCGCAATCTCAGCCGCGAGGCACACCTCTGGTACACTATTACATCAGCCGAGTACATGGATCGTGCCCGCGATCATCTGCAAGCCGCCTGTGATCGCTTTATCGCCAGCGCCAAGCGCCATGCTTTCATCGCCGACTATGCCCCCGTGCCCTACTGGGGCGGCAAGATGGAATATCTCCTGCAGTCCTACGCCAATGCCCGTGCCCTGTTGGTGCAAGACGATTTCAGCGGCATGATCGCCTTTGGGGGAGGGCTGGAAGACATTCCTCGCGGTTTGCAGGAAGGCAACTCCGCTTGGATGGGTGACGATGTTAATCCTTTCTGGGATTCGCTGGATGCCGCCTACAGCATTTGTAGTGATTTCGGCTTTGCGGTCACAATGAGCATTCGGTATTCAAGTGACGATTACAAAACCGGCACCGCAGATTTGCATTATGAAAACCCCGTCGACGCAGGCATCGTCGGTAATTCCATTCTTCTTTATGAAGATTCTGCCTACCCCATCCGTCCCACCGAAATCCCCGAATACGCCGCCGACAAATCGGTGTCGTGCAAAACCGGCGAGATCGTGCCGTGGACCGGCGTGTGGGTACCCTCGACTGGCATGGGCAAAGCCGCACTAGTCTTCGCCCGCCAAGGCATCCAAATCATGCAACCGGCCTACCACCTGATCCGTGAAGATGAAGAGACGGGCGAAGAAGAATACGAACTCGTGGATTGCATCTTCCACCCGGTACGTCCGACGGGTCGCAGGGTACCCCTGCCTGCTGCCGATGCAGAAAACTATCGCTAGTAGGTTGATGTTGTGGCACTTGATGCTCTATTGGTAGAATTGCTATGATTAGCAGTCTATGGCAAATTGCTAACTTTATACCGAATAGGAGCATGATTTGAAAATAACCCCAAAACCTTTTCGACTTGCCGTTTTTGTATTGAGTGCCGTTTCATTTTTGAACAGTGCTCATGCTGATCAATTTGACTGGGTATACTTTCCCATGTATGCAAGAGATACTGCTCATGCTGTCCATTTATCGGCATTAAAACGTCTTCCTGATGGTCTGCTTCACTCAGCCACGCGTTATCCTCGTGTTAACGAAGATCAATGGAGTAAGGAAGAATCCGATGCCGGTTGGTATGATTACAAAGAACGTTTGATTGATTGCGAAACCGGATTTTCCATTGTTAATCGGGAACATTTACTCGATGAGGGTGGAAAGATTATAGCCTCGCGTGATAATACTGCCGCAAATCTTTCCCTTTGGAAAGGTGATTTACAAAACGAGTTGCAGGACCATAAATGGCCAAGTGGGAGCGAAATTTTTCTCGCCTGTGCTGCTGCGGGTAATGAGCGCTTCCTCGCTCAGCGTCAGCTGGAGCGTAAAAAGAAAACCAAAGAAATCGTTTATTCTCCTGTTATAAAGGCATTGAAAGCCGATACAAATGATATTTTTTGGCGTAAGATACAATTCAATCTTGAACTTGAACCATTGATGAAGCATCCACCCTCCAATGCACTTTTGATGTTTGGACAGTTGGAAGAGCAGTATCGTACTTGGCTGTCTAATTTTGCACCAGAGATGGCTGTTGCCGTTCATGCTAGGAATGACGCACCAGCAGCCGAACTGAGCGAAGAAAACCTCCAGTGGTTGCTCGATCACAATGTGGATATTGCCAAAGTATCGAGTCGACCGGACGGTACTGTGCGCTACACGAACAGGCAACCAAATCTCTTTGAACTTCCTCCCGAATACCAAGAAGCACCGCAAAAGCTTCATGATGTGGAGAATTCTGAACTAGAAATCTATTTGGACTGCCACAGCGGGCTACAAATCCCAACCCGTTTAACATGGTTTGGGGCTGAGCATCGGCAACTTGCGACCAATGCGATCGGTGTTAAACCGTTGTTGGAGATGTTACGTGAGCGGATGTCGTATCGCGATGAAAATGCTGCCACTAATGTTTTGCTTCCGCCCTCAATTGGAGGCTCCGCGCAATGGATTTGCCAAGCCGTTGCTGCTCAGTGTAACGCTACCCCAGTTGTCGAATTGGAGCCTTTTCATTTAGCGACCGATGACGAGGAGGCAATTCAAAAGGTTGAAAGCCAAGAAGAGACACTCCTTGCAATACGCAATGCTTATCGCAATTATCGACGAAGTTTTATTCCCAACTGCGCTTTAGGCAAGCCTTTCTAAGGATAACATCTGCACATGAAAAGAGGAAAACATATGTCAAAACTATATCTGTCTTGGTTCATGATATTGCTTCTTCCGCTAAGTCTCTTTGGCGAGGTGCGTTGTAACAAAGTTTATTCAGAGTTTTCTGCGATAGAAGAACTTTGTCCCTACAATGAAGGGCTGGCAGCATTCAAAATTCGGGATCAGTGGGGCTTTGTCGATACATCCGGTAAAATCGTTGTCGAACCGACGTATGATGATGTTCGCGATTTTTCGTCGGGTTTGGCGGCCGTTATCATTGATGAAAAATATGGCTTCATCGACAAATCAGGGAGTCTTGTTATCCCTATGCAATATACCTCGGTTGAAAGTTTTAGTGAAGGGCTGGCCGTCGTTGAAGTGGAGGGTAAGTATGGCTATATCGATGCTACAAATCGACTGATTATTCCGGCTATCTATGAGAGAGCCCAACCTTTTATGAACGGTGTTGCGGTAGTCGAGGACGAAGCTAAACGGACTCTCTTGATCGAGAAAAGTGGCAAGACCATCAAGACTTTCGATAGCAATGTTTCTTTGGATGGTTGGAACCAGGATTTTGGTCACTATGTTGCAACGGTGAAGTACCCACCTTTTTTGATCAATGTTGATGGTCGGCGTATGGAATTTCCCTATGAAGCGGATAACAACCCTACTTACAGTGAGGGAGTGTTGATCGTCAACAAATATATCAATAACGAGTCTCTGTATGGAATTATGGATTTGAACGAAAAATGGCTCGTAGAGCCTAGATTTGTCGAGCTCGAAGCTTATTCCTCCGGACTCGCCATTGCTACAATTGAAGACAAATCAGAGACACATAATAGAAAATCAGGGTTAATCGACAAGGGTGGAAAATTTGTCGTTGCCCCGATTTATGATAGGCTCGAACGCAGTGATCAAGGGACATATTTTGGACACCAAACATCTCCGGAAGAGAAAACGGATGTGCTCGATGCCGCAGGAAAACTCTTGTTCTCCACAAAGTGTGGGATATACCCAAGCGCTACTGAAGGGAACTGGAAGACATATCCGGGTTGCGAAGGTGACAGCGGAATCTGGGTCATGCACCTAGGTGGTAAGCCGCAGCATCTATCCATCACGGAACCTGAAATCAGTCAAGTCGGCGACTATCTGCTTTTATCGAAAAAGAAGGATCAGGAGTACACTGGGGGCTATGACGCAAATGAAACCTTTGTCCTCCTTGACCCTCATGGGATCGTGTTGTCTAGTGAAGATTCTGATGTGCAAGGGAAGTATAATTGGGTGAGACTGATCACATCGAAAGGTGAACAGGCAAACGCAAATCCGTATCTGCTCCCTGCGGCGATAATAATCAAGGATTATGAGCAAATAGCTATTTTGACACAAGATCATAAGATACTCACACAAAAAGAGTGGAACTACGAATCGGAACTGCTTGATTACAGCTACAACTCTTCTGGTGAAGCTCTTGAAGGGCCTTTTATTATGAAAGCAGGAGAAGTTTGGGGTGCTGTGGATGGACAGGGTAGGTGGGTTATTCAACCCGATTTCGAACGTTTGACGTTGTTCCGTCATGGTCTTGCGTTCGCCACATTTCATGATGAGGAGGTCATCGTTGATAACAGCGGACGAATCATTCCATTTCCTCCCGGTCGTAGCTATCGTCGCATTGCCCCGTTCCTTATAACTGGAATGGATGAATCGGAAAACTCGGTGCTTTATCGGGTTACGGAAGGGAAGCTGGAAAAACTCAGTTTACCATCAGGTGTCATCCTCGGGGAGCATATTGAGCAAGGACTAATTACGGCTCAGATTGACGAAAAATGGGGATTGCTCGATACCCGTGACGGACAATGGACGCTAGCCCCTGCCTATAGTACTGAGCCAGAGCCCCTATTGCAAGGGGCACATTTGATCGGCTGGAAGAGTAAGGTTCTAGTTCAGTTGGAAAAAAGTTCGATTGAACTTAAAGGTTTGATTTCACCACTTGGTAAGGAGCTTATTAAGCCGCAGTTTTCAGATATAGTGATCGACTATCAAAAAGGTGAATTATTACGCACCACTAAAGGAAGCCAGAATGAGGGTCTGATCGATATAAACGGCAAAGAGATTTTACCCAACATTCATGATACGATCAGTTATACTGACCATGGCTGGTATCTCGCCAACCGCAAGGAGGAAAAGGGTTTGATCAACACCCGTGGAGAGTGGACGGTAGCCCCCGGACCTTATTGGTTTAGTCAATTGGATAAGCGTCCTTATTCCAGAGAAGAGAATAATGATGAGAAGGTGCAACATGTGCACGTAGATGGGATGATATCAACCAAAGAGAAACCACAGCCTATGGCCGACGATCAGCCTTCTTATTGGTGGTTTGTCATCGAGGGGACTTATGATGACAAGCAAACGGTGTTTTATGGTTTTGATTGGAAAGAGCGCCTCCGCTTAGAAGGAGAAGCTACGGACGAATTTTCCGAAGGCTGGATTGTCCTCAATACCGGTGAAAAGAAACGCGGCTTTCCGACTGCACTGGCAAATAGTGCGGGTAAGGTCGTCGGACCTCTTCCATATGAAGAAATAAAACCCATGCATAACGGACTTTTCCGTGTCAAAAAATCCATCCCTGATAAGCAGAAAAAAGGTGGTGATGAATACAAAGAGAGCAGTGTTTATGGTTTCATAAACAGTTCAGGAAAGGTTGCCATTCCTTCAAAATTTGAAGCTGCAGATGATTTCTCGGAAGAGCGTGCCATTGTTCTTCTTCAAGGCAACTTGGGTGTCATTGACAAGAGCGGAAACTTGCTCTTGCATAGTGGATGGCATTGCGGTGAAGATCCGATCCTGTTGGATGGAAAGGGCAAAATTATTTGGCCAAAAAACGTGAAGCCGGGGTGTTAAGTACACTTTTTTGCATATCGTCATGGGTTAAAATAATAGTTTATTTTAAATATTAAAAGAGGAAGCTACAAATGAAAATAACGGCTCTTACAATTTTTTTCCTATCATCAAGTTTGCTGTATGGTCAGAATACGCTACTTCAAGATATCGACTTTGACACAAAAGAAGATCGGGTATATCTTGATTCGAGCAATCGTATTGTGTGTGAACTATCAACCAATAAATATCAACAAATTTACAGCGAACCGATCAATTCGGGAGGGAATGATAGAATCGTTGGACTATCAGAAGGTTTCGCGTTTATATCAAGCGATAAGCGTGCATCTCATGTCAGTCGATTTCACTATGATAAAAAAAGCAATCAAATTCTTTTAGACTCTATAGAAAGTACTAATATCACTTATACACCGAACGATGATAACAGTTGTGACTCTTTGAATTTATTAACCAATACTTTTACAGCAGACTTTAAATATTTTGATGAAAACGAGCAAAGACTTGTCTCACTACCGTTCGTTTATGAATCGGTTAGCTTTCCAAAAGTCAGTTTATCTCAATACGGTAATCTTGTTTATAAAAATTATCAATCGCTTCGAGACAAATATTATCAAAATGATATTAAAAAATATACGTTACATAAATCTCCGGAAGAGATAGAGATAATTCTTTTAAATAAATTCTCAGAGTTAGAACAACAACTCAAAAACGATTCCGATTCGATAGAAGATGTTTCTGAACAACTATCCCAAGAGATCATTGATTTAATCAGCAGCAATCCAGAGACCTTGGAGTACGATTTTAAAAAATTAGTCAACACACTCAAAATCATCACATCCGATGACAAAAAACTCCGTTTCTACAGCTGGGATACTCAGACGGGCGGAAGTATGCATTTTTATAAAAATATAATCCAATACCAAACTGAGAACGGTGTTCAAACTCACGTTCCCGAAACAAAAGAAGATGATCCTCAGAGCTATTGTTCTGCCATTTATACTGTAAAAATTAAACAGCAGCCCCAATATTTGGTAATCACGAACGGTGTCTATTCATCAAGCGATTTACGGCAATCAGTGTTGGCATATACGATCTCGAACACTGGAAAATTAGAAGATGCTTCGATTTTTAAAACCAAATCCAAAACGATGAACCATAAAATCGATGTCGATTTTGATTTTTTCAGTGTAGTTGATCGTCCGGAGAGACCGTTAAAACTTATCACATATAATAAACAAACGGGGATACTTACTCTACCATTGGTCGATGGGAAAAATGTTACTAGCAAAAATATCAACTATAGGTTCAACGGGAAATACCTAGAATACTACGGAATACGCTAAATGACTTGGTGGAATCGATTAAAACGATTTTTTTACTATTTACATCAAAAAAAAGAGGAAAAGGGAATGATTTCGTTTGACATTTTAAATGCCATCTATTCGTACCTGTACGAAGAATCTTCTAGCGTAAATTTTAAAATGAAAGGTTTTTTTGACAAAATTTATCTAAATCGATACGCATTTCCCGAATCATTTGACGATCAGAAAAGTAGAAGTCAGATCAAAAATTGTGGGTTTAACAACGGTTTTGAAGTGCTTAATTTTATCTTTTCACAAATCGACATCGAACCATTGGATTTAGAGTTACTTACTCCCGACGCATCGTATGATTTTATCCATATTCAATTCCATAGCGACGTTACATCCTATAATACAGAGAATAAAAAGAAAAAAAATGTACTGCACAATTTTATTATCTTTTTTTGTTGTGATGACGGAAGCCCGGAAACAAACTCCTATAGAATTTTGTACCAAAAAAAGAGTTATTTTACTTCGTATATTAGCTCTTTATTAAAGTGTCAATACATCAAAAATGCTATTATAGAATCTGAAATTAATGAAGAAACGATAAAAGATTTTGAAACGGTTTTGATAGCTACTTGTCAGTATTTGCATATCGAATTACCTGAGATAGTTTCTGCACCTAATTTACTTCTCGAAGAGTTCACGCAACATCATTTTGAAGAACTTTTATGTCTGATTACGAGAAATAAAGTAGAGCTAAAGATCATCAAAAAACAAGCTAAAAAAATGTTTGCTAAACATAAATTATCTTCTGAAGAGAATGAATTTTATGAGGATAACTACGAGTTTTTTGAAAGTGTTAACTGTTGGAATAGCGATTGGAAATTTGAACCGGAAGATGCCGAGTATTTTATTTCTGAAATGATTGAGGATGAATTTTCGTTTGATTATCCTGAAGAGACCTACAGTCATGATTTGTTTCCATATCTTCAAAGTGCTTTGGCTAAACGTGATTTAGAACTAATGAGCATCAATACAATGTGCGACAGTTATCTGTTTTTTGTTGCTTATCGCGGTGATGTTTCTCGAATTCTCGAGTTAGCCAATATACTTGATGTACAAATTGATCGACTTTAAAGCTGCACCCCTTTTCTTAACGATATTTGGTTGTAATATGTGTTATATTAATTGAATGAAAAAATGAGTAAGGATTATAATGGATAAAAAAATTGCCAGTTCTCTTTTTCTACTACTGTTAGGGTTGTTACCCTCTCTCAACGCAGCAGATGTTCATTTCCAGACTAAATCCCCAACAGGAATTGATAACTTGAATATCACGCTGGTCTCACAAAAGCCTGCTGATGCTATCGCTATTACCATGTCACATAAAGAGACCTCTTCAGCCTGTAATTTTGAGCTACTAACTAACGCAAAACGCAAGTTTGAAAAAGGTTCACCCGATGATTTCAATGAAGCATTACCGAATGGCACTTGGGTGACCTTCGCAAATTATGAGCCCGACAATGAAACAATCAGTGAGTTGTCAGTAGACGTTTCATCCAAATCACCGCGCTTTGCCTCAATAGCCCTACAAGTGCCTGCTAGCTATGACACAAAGAAATGTCTGATTAAGAACGGATACCTAGAAGTACTATTTTTTAAGTGATGGAGTCTCCTTATGAATGCCTTTAGGTATATTTTATTCAGCATGATTGTTAATTTAATTTTGGAGCTTCCTATGCTTGCTGCTGAAGAGTTTAATAATGTCACACCAGACAAGGCGATAGGTCAAGGCGAGCATGTTTTGCGAGTTAAAATTTTAGATCCAGTTACACAGCAGGCTTGGAACAATAAACCTTACCACCTGATTACTTATGGCGAAGATGGTAAAGCGGTTACTGTGATTTATGGCGATACTGATAATCAAGGTTATACCGCAACGGTAAAATCCACGAACAAAGTTACTGATTTTATTGCACGGCCTAAAGTTCAGGCAGAGCGTTTTCCGTATATCACTCAAATGCGCATGATTAATGGCTTTGAGGGTAATGGAGTAGCAAATACTTATTACATCCATTTTTTCGGAGAAGGTGCCGTTTATACTGGCATGTGTGATGAACGCGGTGATGTGTCTGAAGTAGGTTTTAAAACACCTCAATCTGTTAAAACAAAAATAATTACCTCTTATAAAATTAATGAAGAATGTGATTGGCAGTCTGCTGCAACAATTCTGAATAAAAGTATAGAGAGCACACCGTCTCAAAGAATTGAGTTAATTAAACAAATCAGTGAACTTCCTGCAGTAAAAAACAAAAATGGTAGTGGATGCAAGAGTCTTTATGAAGACTTCGCTGATGATTTTAATTTACAAATCCTTAAATCTGCAGCAGGTGGAGGTCAGGAATTACTCAACTCTACTGCTCCGGTTTTCGTTAATAAAAAAATAGATTTATTAGCCAAGGATGCAAAAAAATCAGTCGCTAAAAATCAAGATTCCACTAAAAAGTACCGCATCACAGCTATTTTAGAGATGCTGGATGAAGTAGTCGGTACATTTAGTGTATCAGCTGAATTTATTAACCAATGGGCAGATCAAGCAACAGGCCTAGTTAGTCAAACCAAAAATTTCAATGACAGCGGTGTATCACTAAACCTTGCTGAAAAATTGATAGTGCTTAAAGAATACACCCTTGCCAATAAGTTCAATGTACTGGCAAAAAGCAATCACGATCAAACTCGAGAAGAGGATAAAGCTCGCCAATTAGCAGTGGATGCCATGATTGCTAAATCTACTGGGAATAATGCAGAAGCACAAAAGCTATTTGAGGATGCGAACAACTGGCTAGTGGAGTCTAAAGATGATGTGCTTGCAAAATATAGAACAGAATTTAATGATGTACCTTTTGGCAAAATGAGAATTTCAGCATCTATGCTCCAAGATGCTCATCAATGGTGTCCACAAACTTCAGATAGAGATAACAGCTACGTGATTATGTTCCCGTTTTCTAATGAGGTCGATGATGCGATGATGTCTCGTATGCTTACGCTTGATGCATTGTTGTCCTATGGCACGTCCAAATCTGGAAAAGTTACGCTTACCAAAACATGTATTAATGATGCCCCTGAAACATTTGAACTTACCAAGCAAGATATTGAGCAAATACGAAATGCAAAAACCATGGGCTCGATATTATTGTTGCCGGATGTAAAAACAGATGATCCTAACACGGCGCGTATGCGGTTGGCATTACTTGCATGGTTACAAACAGTAAAATTAGAGCCTAATTTTTATAAGCCAAACAAAATTACGGAGAAAATGAATTTTGGCTTTTGGTAAATCAAATCGGATATTGTCAATATAATTTCTGTTATGTAAACGAAAGCAAAATATGAATTTGTGTTAAAATCATTTTTATCTGGGGGTTACAAATCGAAATGAAATTAACAGTGATTGAGTTTAGGCTAATTCTTGGATTTAAACTCGGAGGTATTGCGACTGCACCGAAAAAAGAATCGGTACATGTACGGTGTGTGAGCGAATAGCTGTTATTTGACTTTTAAGCACGAAATCGGCTGAGTTGGTTGTTTAGACCTTCCACAACATGGGATAAGTGTTCCGCCGTACTTGCTATTTCTTCGATACTTCGGGCGTTGGCACGTGTCAATTCATTAATATTGGCTAGACCGGATGCCATGGTTTCGACTTCTGACATATTCTTATCTGCATCGATCACCAGTTTTTTGATTGCTTCGGTAGTCTGTTGTACGACAGTAACGGCTTGGCCGATGCTATCCCCGACAAAATGGGATTTCTTTTCGATTTGTTGAATTTGTTTGACGTTTTGTCCCATTTGAACGGTCGCTTCTTCGATTGAGCTGACAATCATTGAAATCGTGGCATTGGTCTGCGTCAAGCTCCCCTGTGTCCGTTCCGCAAGTTTCCGTACTTCATCGGCAACAACGGCAAAACCGCGTCCGTGTTCACCCGCGCGCGCTGCTTCGATTGCCGCATTGAGGGCTAGGAGATTGGTTTGGTTGGCGATATCTCCGATCACAGAGAGAACTTCACTGATTTGATGTGCCGTATTGGTCAATTCATGAAGTTTGTCGGCAAAAACCGTTTCCACTTCGGCGCTGCTTCGGATCATCAAAATCATGTCGTCAAGTTCATGTTGGGACGTTGTAAGTGTTTCATTAGCCGCAATAATTTCATTACGGGTTTGTTCATTGTCATGTTTGCTAAGATTGAGCTGGGTGATGAGATGTTCGGTATTGAAATGTATGTTTTGAACCAGCTGCGCTTCATCTTCCATTCGGTGCCCGATATGAAGTGATGTTTGTGATAGCTCTGTTGCGACGGAAGCATTTTCTTCGGATGAGCGTTTAGCACTTTGTACCATCTGCTGGGTTGCTTCAATGAATGCATTAATGGAAGATGCTGTTTGTCCGGGTTCATCGTTTCCGGGAATATTTAACCGCTTGGTCAGATCGCCGTTTCCGCTAGCTAGTTCTTGTGCCATTGTCTGCATAATAGAAAGTTTGGTTGTGATGGAACGTCGAAGACCGATGATGGAAACAATCAAGAGAATGATGAGGAGCAAAGAAATACCGATCATACCGGCAGCTATCGACGTAAATTCGTTTTCAACATCGTCTATATAGACACCGGTACCGACAATCCATCCCCATTTATTAAAGAGACGGACATAAGAGAGTTTTGGCAGAGGCGTATCATTGCCCGGTTTGGCCCACATGTAGTCCACATAGCCTTCGCCATGTTCTTTAGCCACTGTGCCAAATTCAACAAACAGTTTTTTTCCGTTTGGATCTTTGATATTGGATAAGTCTGTATTGTCCAATTTTGGTTTGATCGGATGCATGATTCCGCGGATATCGGTATCGAGAATGAAAAAATACTCTTCCCCGCTGTAGCGGAGATTTTTAATGGCATTTTTAGCGGCATTTTGAGCTTCTTCTTGAGTCATTTTTCCACTGGTTGCCTCTTTATCATAATAGGCCATTAACGCACTTGCTGTGTCGATTTGCGTTTTTAGCATGGTTTTTTTGGCATCCAAGAGTTCATTTTTAACAGTAGAGAGTGAAAAGGCGACTAAAATGATTAAAATTACGGGAATCACAATGGCCAATAGAGTTAGTTTGGCTTTTATGGTTATGTTGTCCGTCATACTTTATCCTTTTCAAATGAAATTATTCAGACCCTATTGTATACCAAAATGTTCCAAATGTGACGGATAAAATAATTCTAAGTCAGTCATCAGTCATATTTGAATAATACGGGCAGAATGGGCCTCTAAGGGACTGAGTGTTGTATAATTATCTATATCTTCTATTGAGGTCATTATGAATCACGACTTTTCTCTCAATCAAAATGCATTGCTTTATCATGAAAAGCCTCAGCCTGGTAAAATTGCGACGCTTATTACAAAACCTTTTACTTCTCAAAGTGATTTGAGTTTAGCCTATTCTCCCGGTGTTGCCGCGCCGTGTCTGGAGATCCAAAAAAATCCGGATGATGCGTATCGCTATACCTCGAAAGGAAATCTTGTCGCTGTTATTTCCAACGGGACGGCGGTATTAGGTTTGGGGAATCTCGGTGCACTCGCTTCAAAGCCTGTCATGGAAGGAAAAGCGATTCTTTTTAAAAAATTCAGCGGACTTGATTCGTACGATATCGAGGTGGATGAAACCGATATCGAACGTTTTTGCGACACGGTCGCTGCGATTGCTCCGACGTTCGGGGGGATTAATCTCGAAGACATCAAAGCACCGGAGTGTTTTGAGATTGAGCGGCGTCTGATCGAGCGTCTCGATATTCCCGTAATGCATGATGATCAGCACGGTACAGCGGTTATTTCGTTGGCAGGAATCATGAACGGATGTTTAGTAACCGGACGTACTTTGGAGTCGATTCGAGTCGTGATCGTCGGAGCAGGAGCTGCCGCGATCAGCTGCGGACGTATTTACCGTTTTATGGGAATCCGTGAGATTTATATGTCCGATTCAAAAGGGCTTATCCATGCGGGGCGAAGCGATCTCAACGCACAAAAGCTTGAATTTGTTGCCCCTGAGGGAATGAGCTTGCGGAGTGCATTTGAAAATGCCGACGTGGTTGTCGGGCTTTCGGCGCCGGGAAGTTTCTCACTTGAGGATATCGCATGTATGGCACCTGAACCGATTATTTTCACCCTTGCGAATCCGGTTCCGGAACTTTTTCCTGAAGATGTCCGTTCCGCACGTCCTGATGCCATTGTTGCGACCGGACGGAGCGATTATCCCAATCAGGTAAACAATGTTTTAGGTTTTCCGTTTATCTTTCGGGGAGCGATGGATGTACGTGCAAAAACGATCAATATGGAGATGAAAGTAGCCGCTTCACAAGCATTGGCCGCGTTGGCACGTACAGAAATACCCGATTATCTCAATGAACTTTATAAAACAGAGTTGCGTTTCGGAAAAGAGTACATTATCCCAAAACCGTTTGATAAACGGCTGATCGTTGAAGTCTCTGCCAGTGTGGCGGAAGCGGCAGTGAAAAGCGGTGTGGCACGTGTGGAGAATTTTGATTTGAAACAGTACCGAATCGATTTGGCAAAACGGTTAGACTGAAGTGTCTGCTATGGTCAATAGAAATTTGAACGGGATTCTTCTGGGTGGGATTTCCCTCGTTGCTTTATTGGTATACACGGGTCTTCATGCATATGATTCCTTGACATGGGTGATGGAAGTGACTCCCGTCATCATAGCATTGCCGATTTTAGCGATTAGCTATCGAACGTTTCCCCTGACGTCACTGCTTTATTTTGTCATATTCATTCATTCGATTGTGCTGATTTTTGGAGGAATGTATACGTATGCCCGTGTCCCGCTTGGATTTGAAATTGTGCAGTGGCTCGATCTTAGTCGAAATCCGTACGATAAAATCGGTCATTTCATGCAGGGTTTTGCTCCGGCTTTGATTGCACGTGAAATCTTGATTCGCGGGAACTACGTCAACGGGCGACGTATGCTAAATTTTATCGTTATTTGTATCGTACTTGCAATCAGTGCGTCGTATGAACTGATCGAATGGGGAGCGGCCGTATGGTTGGGGCAGGGTGCGGATGAGTTTTTAGGGACTCAGGGCGATATCTGGGATACGCAGTCGGATATGTTTTTTGCCCTGATAGGAAGCTGTGTTGCTATCAGTTTTTTCTCCGGTTTTCACGATAAATTAATTAAAAAAGTGGGTCAAAATGAAAATTCTCGTTGATGCGGACGCATTTCCAAACGCGCTCAAAGAGATACTGATGCGAGCAGTATTAAAACGGAAGATCACCACCGTTTTTATTGCCAATAAGCAAATCGGAATTCCAAATGTCCCTTTTGTGTCGATGGAAGTTGTAGCTCAGGGCCCTGATGAAGCGGATCACCGTATCGCCGAACTGTGCGAACCGGAAGATATGGTGATTACCGCCGATATTCCGCTGGCGGATCGGATCGTCACCATCGGAGCGGTTGCACTTGATCCACGCGGGACAATCTACGATGAAAATAACATCAAACATCTCCTTGCAATGCGCAATCTGATGGAAGAACTCCGAAACAACGGAGAGATCACGGGAGGCCCCGCTGCTATCGGAGAAAAAACAGTGCGCTTATTTGCAGACGGACTGAATAAATTACTCTCAAAGCGAGCATAAAACAATAGACATTTAGTGCATATTATCCATTGTATGCATCAGTTCATGCATTTGTGTATCAAGTGTACTGACATATTGGGTCAATAAACTCATCTCTTCCATATTCTTATTGAGAACTTCATTGTTATCGCTGATGGATTGAATGAGAATATTGATAGTCGCTGAACTCTCTGCAAGACTTTTTTGGGTTCTTTCCGCAAGTTTACGTACTTCATCCGCAACAACCGCAAATCCTCGTCCGTGTTCACCCGCACGGGCAGCTTCGATAGCGGCATTAAGTGCTAAAAGATTTGTTTGTTCGGCGATGTCTCCTATGGTCACTAAAATAGCTTTCGTTTCACGAGCATTATCTACGGATGTATGCAAATTTTCAGAAAGATTTCGTTCTTCATTCGCTACAAATTGGATTTTATGGACTGTGGAATTAATCGTATTGTTCAGTTCGACAAATTTTGTGTCTCGCATAGATTTAAATTGTTGTGTTTTCGTATTCAGTGCTGTTTCGGAAGCTTCATTTTGATTTTGCATCATTAACAGAGCATTTCCAAGTTCATTGACTTTTTCAAGCAATTGTCCCATTTTGCCCTCAACATTGATATTTGCTCGGGTTTCATATTTGCCTATTGTCAGTTCTGTTAGGACTATCATTATGTCATCGATACTATGCTCAATGGAATCAAGCATGGTATTCATTGTTTTTCGCACTAGATGGACATGCGGAGTTTGTGTATCATTTATGACTCTCTCGTCATAATGTCCTCGTTTGACCTTATCTGCCAAAAGGACCATTTCACCAGCGACTTTTATATCGGTAATCAACCCTGATTCATGCATTTTGATAATTGTATTTAGTTTTTCTTCTACACTATCGGCTTCTGCATCTATCGGATGTAATTTAGTACGTTTATATGACATTAAATCCATAAAGTCGTTGAGGTAATTGTTTATAGAGAAGTCGTTTTTATCCTGCTGTTGATTAATAAACCATACAGCACTGCTTATAATCCCTGCAATTATGATGAAAACTCCAATAACAGTGTGTGTCATGTACCATAAAATCAGGGCAAAAATACCTAAAGCAATTAAAAGTGCTGATTTAAAAAAATGTGTCATATATATCCTTTTTTAGTGCATTGTTTTATATAAGTCTGAAGCGATTGCAATCTCTTCTCTGCTTGGTTTTCTGCGACATGATATATATGTAACTTCATTGCTCTTGCCACTGCGAATCGGATATACAATCGAATAAACCCAGTAATAGTTGCCATTTTTTGTTTTATTTTTGACGTATCCGGTCCATGTCTTATCGGCTTGAATCGTTTCCCACAAATCTCGGAAGGCAGCTCTAGGCATATCAGGATGACGTACGATGTTGTGTTCTTGACCTATTAATTCCTCTAAAGAATATCCGGCAACTTTGCAAAAATCTTCATTTGCAAAGAGTATTATCCCCATTGAATCGGTTTGTGAAACTAAAAAATCGGTTTCCTGTAATATATATTCTTCATTCATTGAGTTAGTCCAAAGATTAAAAATGTTTATGAATCATAGTCTTTCTTTGGGTTAATATTGGTTATATATAATCTTTTAAATATGACCAATATATGACTATTATAATTTTCTCAATAATATAAGTATCTTTTCAATAGAATTACATAAATACAAAATCTTAAGTTTGTCGGAAAGTTTTAATTATGGCCTACAATATTTTGCTTCTCAAAAATAAAAGTATCTTATACGTTGAAGATGATACGATTGCACGAATTGAAACAGCTGAGATTTTGAATATGTTATTTGAGAAAGTCTATATTGCTATGGATGGAGACGAAGCGTTACGATTGTATGAGGATGAATCTCCTGATATTTTATTAACCGATATTAAAATGCCTAAAAAAGACGGATTAAGCCTGATCCGTCAGATACGTCATACTGATTATGAACTTCCTATTGTCTTGATGACAAGCTTTGCGGAACAGGATTTATTATTAAATGCGGCAAATCTCTCTATAGACGGTTACCTGGTTAAACCTGTTGATCTTGAAACACTGACTTCTACACTATGTAAAGCATTGCAGCGTACCCATAAAAATGAGGGATTGATTGAACTTGGGAAAAACCTTTTTTATAACTTTGCAACTAAAGAACTTTATCATAACGGTTCTGTCGTGACATTAGGAATTAAAGAACAGGAACTTTTAGTTTTACTATTAAAAAATAGGTTTATGACCGTCACTAAGGATGAGATAGGAAAAACCCTATGGCCGCTTGACCCGATCTGTGAATCAGCTATAAAAAATATTGTTTTGCGATTACGTAAAAAACTGGGGGTTGATATCATTATCTCTGTTCGAGGGATCGGTTATCGGCTTGAAACAAAAGAACTACCCAGACAAAACGTATGATTTTCCTCCTAAATGAACGTATCTTATTGCTCCTGATTTTATTATTTTCCGCAATTGTTCTATCCCTCTATTTCGCATATAAAATTAAATATCTCCAAAAAGAATGTGATCGTTTGACGAAAGAGACAAAAGAGGAAGCAAAAATCTTATTTTTGCAATCACGTAATGCATCAATGGGTGAAACGGTCGGAAATATTGCTCACCAATGGAAACAGCCTCTCAATGCTATAGGATCGATTCAAAACAGTATTAAGGCGGCACTGATTTTTCAGGGGGAAATTTCAAAAGAGAAGCTTTTGTACTCAGTTGATACCAGTTTCAAATTAATACAGCATTTAGGTGAAACGATTGATACATTTTATAGCTTTTTGTCGCAGCGAAAGAATGAAAGTACGAGCTTTTTAATCGCTGATGAACTGGAAAAAGTACGAAAAATCACTGAATACTCTTTTGAAAACAGCCGTATCAAATTAAACTTTGAATTGGATGTCAACCCACTGATTCAGGGTAATCCAAATGAATTTATCCATGCAATATTAAATCTGATTCTCAATGCAAAAGATGCATTTGATGATACGTCTTACGATTCTGCCGCAATTACCCTAAATGTAAAGGGAAGAGAAAAAACGTGTATTATCACGGTCTCTGATAATGCGGGAGGTATCCGGTTAAACCCGTTGGAAATGATATTTGATCTGCATATTACGACAAAGCCTGAAGGTTCAGGACTCGGTCTTTACATGACAAAAAATATTATCGAAAAACGATTTGGAGGTACTATTGCTGTCGTAAACAGTAACGGTGGTGCTTGTTTTACGATTGTTTTACCATACTCACAGAATAGTGTAAATCCCTTTGACCCGGAAACATCTGACGAAAAACTGACATTGGAACGGATCAAACAACTGACGCATAAAATCATTGAATTAGAAGAGATGGAAAAAACTCTTAAAAAATGGGCAGAAATTTTTGAACATGCGCAATGGGGAATCGTCATCGGCACGGTAGAAGATCAGACCTTTGGAGTGATGAATTCCGCATTTGCCAGAATGCACGGTTACAGTGTCAAAGAGTTGAGAGGCAAAAAAATTGCATCTGTATTTGCACCTGAATGCATTGAAGATATGCAGCACGCTATGCAAATCACACACAACAAGGGATATTACTCTTTTGAGTCGATCCACATTCGTAAAGACGGCTCACGATTTCCGGTAGCGATAGAACTTATAGCTGTTAAAGACGAGCAAGGTAATGTTCAGTACCGAATCGCGAATATCTGGGATATAACTGAGAAAAAAGCAGCTGAAGAGAGACTGCTACTCAAACGTTTTGCACTTGATCATATAAAAGATGCCGTATTCCTGATTGATGAGAATTCGATGTTTCATTATGTCAATGAGGGGGCTTGTCAGTCTTTGGGCTATAGCAAAGAAGAACTTCTTACAATGGGAGTGATTCACATTGATCCGAACTGTCCGATAGAGTGGTGGAGAGAACATTGGAAAGATATTCAAGAACAGGGAACGACCCTTGGGGTAACAGAATACAAACGAAGCGATGGAACACTATATCCGATCGAAGTAAGTTCAAATTACTTTGAATACGACGGTGTCGGATACAGTCTCGCTATCTCACGTGATATTACTGAACGGAAAAGTACCGAAGAGGCATTACGACAGAGTGAAGAAGCTTTCCGGGCAATGGTTGAAAACTCTCCTGATGTGATTATGCGATATGATTTAGAGGGTCGGCGTACCTACGCAAACCCGATGGCACAGATACTTATAGGCAAACCACTCGAAGATATACTCGGTAAAACGCCTGCGGAATATTCACCGTTACCTGTTCTCAAAGAATTTCAACAACTGTTTGAACGTGTCATTTCTGAGGGTAAAGAGTATGAGTTAGAAAGTCCATATCGTACTGCGGATGGAGAAATTCGTTTCGGAAGCCAGCGTATCGTACCCGAGTTTGATAATGAAGGCAAAGTAGCCGGGGTTATGGTTATAGGACGGGATATTACAGAACGAAAGAATGCGGAAAAACAATTGAAATTACTCGAAACCGCTATCAATCATGCGAGCGATGCGGTGTATATTTTAGGAGATGATCGTACTGTCCGTTACGTTAGTGATACTGCTTGTCGAATGTTGGGATATACCCAAAATGAGCTGATGGGCATGAAGATAGAAGAGATTGATGTTTATTTATCCGTGGATAAGATTGATACTATGATTGAAGATTTACGTATGGTGAATGATATGGTTTTTGAGACAAAACATAGAGCTAAAGACGGGCATATTTTGGATGTGGAGATTAACGTAACCACATTTGAGTATGACGGTATACCTTTAAAAATATCAATTGTTAAAGATATCAGTGGACGAAACGTAGTTTAATAGGGATAAAACAGTTTCATCGTCATGAGTAAAACATGACTGATACGTGACTGATGCCGTGATACTATAATGAGATGAATAACTCTGTACTTTCTCTATTTATCGTTAGATATTTTCTATGTCGATAATTGAACCCCAAATGGAAAAATTAAAATACATTTTCGATAATGCAAAAGTAGGTATCGCGATTTGCAATGCCGAGGATAACACCTTGGAAATGGTGAATCCTGCTTTTGCACATATTCACGGATATGAGCCACATGAACTTATCGGAATATCACCTGCAGAAGTATTTGGTCCGGAATGCATGTTAAAATTGGAAACACATGAAATTCTTTTGGCTTGCGGAATGAATGATATTTCATTTGAAACGAATCATATTAAAAAAGACGGCTCTCCTGTACCTGTTTCTGTCCATATTACAGTGATCAAAGATAAAAATGGAGTTGTAAAACATCGGATTGCAAATATTCAAGATATCACAGAACGAAAAACGGTTGAAAAAAAAATAGAATTTATGGCGCATCATGATGCGCTTACGAGTTTGCCGAATCGTATCCTTGCAAAAGATAGGACGGAAAATCTAATTTCCCAAGCAAATCATAACGGCTCAAAAGTAGCACTTCTCTTTATTGATCTTGACGGATTTAAATCGATTAATGATTCTTTAGGACATTCCGTCGGAGATGAGGTCCTAAAAATGGTCGCATTGCGCTTGATGGAAGATAAAAACCCTAACGATATTATCAGCAGACAAGGCGGAGATGAATTTCTTTATATCGTATCGATCAAAACATTGAATGAAATCATTTCTATAGTCAATAAACTTCTCAAGAAATTTGAAAAATCATTTTATGTCAAAAATCATGCTTTTAATACTTCAGCATCCATCGGAATAGCACTCTATCCTGACGATGGCGATTCTTTTGACATATTGCTTCAAAATGCTGATACTGCGATGTATGAAGCTAAAGAACACGGTAAAAATACCTACTGTTTTTACACTCAACAAATGAATTTGAATTTGATTGAACAACTGAAAATCCAAAATGACCTCAAAAACGCTTTGCAAAACAATGAATTGGTACTGCATTTCCAACCACAAATCAATTTAGCGGATAATAAGATTATCGGGGCTGAAGCGCTGATCCGCTGGCAACATCCTGAACTAGGGATAATTATGCCAATGGAATTTATTCCAATCGCAGAATCCAGAGGTTTAATTATTCAAATAGGGCAGTGGGTAATTGAAGAGTCATGCCGTCAAGCTGCAATTTGGCAACAAAACGGAATAGATATCGTAATGGCAATTAACATTTCAGCGATGCAATTTTTACGCGGTAATCTAGAAAGTATAATTCGCAATGCACTCCAGATGAACAAACTCAATCCTAAACAGCTTGAGCTCGAACTTACGGAGTCAATCATGATGCATAATACTGAAATTACATTACAATGCGTACGTAACCTAAAAGCCCTCGGCATTCAGCTTTCTCTGGATGATTTTGGTACCGGATATTCGAGTCTGGCATATCTAAAACGTTTTGCTGTTGATAAACTTAAGATTGATCAGTCATTTGTTCGTGATATTTTAAAAGATCGTGAGGATGCAACGATTGTCAAGACTATTATTCAAATGGCAAAAAATCTTAACTTAAAAACGATTGCGGAGGGAGTTGAGGATGCCAATGTCCTTGCTGTAATCGACGCATACGGGTGCGATGCGGTGCAAGGGTACCATTTCGCCAAACCGATGGGGGTATCCGAATTTGAAAAATATTATAGGGAGAGAAAAATTTAAATTATAGATAACTCTAAAAAGCTCCCCTTTACCCTCGAGACACTATAATCTATTTACTTTTTTTCAAGGCATTTTTTCATGAGCACAGTCCCTCCGTTTACCCATCTGCATCTTCATACCGAATACTCCCTTCTCGACGGCGCGAACAAAATTTCTGCATTGGCGGCGCGAGTCAAAGAGCTGGGGATGACCTCGGTAGCGATGAGCGATCACGGGAATATGTTCGGAGCGATTGATTTTTATCAGCAGATGCGCGGAGCCGGACTCAAACCGATTATCGGTATGGAAGCCTACATCCATAACGGTGAAGATTTGGGCGATAAAACGATCAAACAGCGTTTTCACGTTTGTTTGTTTGCTAAAAACGAAGCAGGTTATAAAAACCTGATGTATCTCTCTTCCCAAGCCTATATCAACGGCTTTTACTACTTCCCGCGTATTAACAAACAGCTCCTTCGCGAGAACTCTGAGGGGATCATTTGCACCTCTGCGTGTTTGCAGGGTGAGATAAACTGGCACCTCAATACGAACAGCGAACGTAACGTTAAAAACGGGGCGTTAGGGTACGACGAAGCCAAACGGATCGCGTTGGAGTACAAAGAGATATTCGGGGACGATTTTTACATGGAGATCATGCGTCACGGGATTGCCGATCAGCTCTTTATCGATGAGCAGGTGATCAAAATCTCTCAAGAGACGGGGATTAAGCTCGTTGCGACCAACGATACCCACTACACCTATGCAGGTGATGCGCAGTATCACGAAGCGTTCATGTGTATCGGGATGAATAAACTCTACGATGATCCCAAGCGTATGCGCCACTCCGTCCATGAGTTTTACATCAAATCCCCTGAGCAGATGGCACGGCTGTTTGCCGATATCCCCGAAGCGCTCTATAACACTCAGGAGATCGTCGATAAATGTCAGCTGGAACTGAAACTCGGGAATCCGACTCCGCCGAACTTTAAATTTACCACTGAATACGCCCTCGAAGAAGGGTTGAATATCGAAGAAGATTCCGAATACTTTATCCACCGATGTCGTATCGGGCTGGACATGCGTCTTGAACATGTCCCTGCTGAACGTCATCAGGAGTATCGTGAGCGCCTAGAGTTCGAGATGCAGGTAATCAACCAGATGAAATTCCCCGGCTATATGCTCATCGTTTGGGATTTCGTCCGCGAAGCGAAACGGATGGGGATTGCGGTAGGACCGGGACGCGGATCGGCGGCGGGAAGTCTCGTTGCCTACTCTTTGGAGATTACGGATATCGACCCGATGAAATACGATTTGCTTTTTGAGCGTTTTCTCAATCCGGAACGGGTATCGATGCCCGATATCGATATGGACTTTATGCAGGCTCGTCGCGGCGAGATCATCGACTACGTCGTCCGTAAATACGGGCGTGAGCAGGTAGCGCAGATCATCACTTTCGGTTCGCTGTTAGCCAAAGGGGTCATTCGCGACGTTGCACGTGTTTTAGAGATGCCGCTCTCCCAAGCCGACATGATGGCTAAACTGATCCCAGATGAGCTGGGAATCACCCTTAACGGTAAAACCAAAGGGGGAGAATTCAAACCCGGAGCTTTCCAAAAAGAACCGAAGATACAAGAGCTGATTGAAAGCGATGCGGCAGCAATGCGTGTATGGGAATTCAGTAAAAAACTAGAAGGACTCAAACGCAATGCCGGGATGCACGCGGCGGGGGTTGTTATCTCCAACGAACCGCTCTGGAAGAAAACGCCGATCTACAAACCCTCCGGCGAGGAGACATTCGTCACCCAGTACTCACTCAACTATCTCGAAGATATCGACCTGATCAAATTCGACTTCTTGGGACTTAAAACACTCGATGTTATCGATAACGCGATCAAACTGATCAAAAAGCGTTACGACGTGGATGTCAATTGGCACAAAATCGATGAGAATGATCCGAAAGTTTATGAGATTATCCAAAGCGGCGATACGATCGGGATGTTCCAGATTGAGAGTTCGGGGATGCAGGATTTGAACAAGCGGCTTAAGCCCAGCGTGTTCGAGGATTTGATTGCGGTACTCGCTCTCTATCGTCCGGGGCCGATGGAATCGGGAATGTTGGATGATTTTATCGAACGTAAACACGGTCGTCAAGCGATTACCTATGTATTTCCGGCACTAGAGTCGATCCTAAAACCGACCTACGGAGTCATTGTTTACCAAGAGCAGGTTATGCAGATCGTACAAACGATCGGGGGGATGAGTCTCGGCGGGGCGGATATCGTTCGCCGTGCGATGGGTAAGAAAAAACTCGAAGAGATGCAAAAATACAACCGTGAGTTTAGTGAAGGGGCTCAAAAGCAGGGGCTGGATTATCAAAAAGCCTCAGAACTCTTCGACCTGATCGAAAAATTCGCCGGATACGGGTTCAACAAATCCCACTCTGCGGCGTATGCGATGGTCACGTTCCAAACCGCGTGGCTCAAAACCTACTATCCTCAGGAATTTATGGCGGCACTTTTGACGTCGGAGAAAGACAACACGGATAAAGTCGTCAAATACATCGATGAAGCCAAACGGATGAAAATCTTCCTCGGTGCTCCCGACATCAACCACTCACAGCTCGAGTTTTCTGCGATCAACAAAGACGATCAGGATCAGATTCTCTTCGGTCTCGGAGCGATCAAAGGGGTCGGAGAAGCAGCCGTTGAATCGATCCTCGAAGCCAGAACCGAGGGTGAGTTCAAAGACATTCAGGATTTCATCAACCGCATCGAACCTCAAAAAGTGAACAAGCGGGTGATCGAGTGTATCATCAAAGCAGGGGGGCTGGATCATTTCGGCTTTTCACGACGTGCCCTTTTGGAGCAGGTCGAAACCCTTGTAGAGACGGCAAAAAAAGGCTCATCTTTGAAAAAAGATGCCCAATTCAGCCTCTTCGGAGATGACGAAGAGGTGACGGCAGTAGAGCTTACCCTCAAAAATATGGACGAATTTGATCTTAAAACCCTCCTCGATTTTGAGAAAGATACCCTCGGGTTTTATGTCTCCGGTCATCCGCTCGATAATTTCCGTGATCAAATCGATGCCATCAACTACACCCTCTCTTCCGAGGTTGAAAATATCGAGGATGGTTCCACTGCCATCTTCATCGGTAAGGTCGAAACGATCACCAAAAAAATGTCGAAAAAAGGGTCGCAATTCGGACTCGTAAGCCTCATGGATTTCCACGGCAATATCGAGGTGATGCTCTTTAGCGACAAGCTCGAAGAGCTGGAGAAAATGGACTTGGACGAACCGATCGCGTTCAAGGTAAAAGTGACTCACACTGAAATGTTCACCCGTATCAGTGTCAGCAAGATCATGACCCTCGCAGAGGCGAAAAAAGAGGCGAAAAAGGTCGAGACGAAAATCGTCGAAGCACCGCAGGAGCCGTTACTGCTCCGTATCCGTCTCAGTGAAAATCTCGAATCGCTCGAAAAACTTTACACCCTAGTACGCCGTCATCCGGGACGCCGTCCGATCAAGCTTACAATCGTCTCAAAACTGTGTGATGTTGTGATCGACTCGGCGATACGTGTGGATAACAAGGTAATTGAAGAATTAAGTGCGCTAGAAGATGTGGATGTAGTTTAAATACTATACTTCTTGCATTATAAAAGTAAAAAGCTTATAATGCTTAATATTGTTTTTTGTAGGGGAATCTCGTGTCAATTTCAAAAATGTTATTTATCTTTTCCACTTTATTTATCTTAGTTGGTTGTGCCACACCTTATCAGCCTTTTGAACTGTTTGGGAGAGGTGGTTATAGTGAAAAACAAAATGACGATGGTACATTTCAAGTGGCTTTTTATGGTAATCATGTAACGGGAATGGAAACAATTACGTCCTTATTACAATATCGATCTGCAGAATTAACAGTGTCGAATGGGTATGACTATTATGAAGTTATTAATAGTAATGGACATATCCCATTGAATCAATTTGGAGGATTTAGATCTTCTCAACAAGTAATTAAAATGTATAAAGGTTCACCTCAAACTTCTTCACCTAATATTTTTGTAGCAAAAAAAGTTCTGCAAGATTTTGGACCATATGTATCGCAGCAGAAATAGGGCAAATTAATATTCAACATGGATGGATAAGTATCCGGTTTGACAAAGCGTACGCTTTTGGGTACGATTTGTACATAAGGAGCTAACTATGACCAAAGTTATCACAGCCAGTCAAGCTCGATCAGACATCTACAATCTCATCGATGAGACGGCACAGAGCCACGAACCGATCATTATCACGGGCAAACGCCATAATGCCGTTATGGTCTCCCAAGAGGACTGGAAAGCGATAGAAGAGACGTTATACCTCATTTCTATCCCAAACATGGCACAATCGATTACCGAAGCTATGAATGCACCCGACAGCGAATTTAGCGAATCGGTCGAATGGTAGAATATACGATCCTCTATAGCAAAGAGGCGCAAAAAGATGCGAAAAACCTCTCTGTGGCAGGATTAGCCGATAAGGTAAAAGAGCTGATCGAGATTATCAAATGCAATCCGTTTCAAAATCCTCCTAGTTATGAAAAGCTTGTTGGTAATTTGAGTGGAGCCTATTCTCGTCGTATCAATATCAAGCATCGTTTGGTGTATCAAGTGATCGAAGAGACGAAAACGGTAAGAATATTGCGAATGTGGAGCCATTATGGGGAATGAGAGTGAGAAAATTACTACAAAAGGTAGGTTTATAAAATGAAACGAATATTGGGTATTTTATTGATTATGTCGTCTTATGTTGCTATTGCAGGTGTCGTACCTGCTTCTACTCGTGAACCATTGCTTAAAGAGACATTGAAAGTCTTTTGGAGCAAAGGAAAAACAGCTGACGGAAAGTCTATTCAGCCAACATCCAATAGTGATCGTCAAACTATGCCAGTAAATATGAATGTTGCAAATTTTGCTTTCGATATGGGTGAACTTTCCGGCCTTGCGGAATGGTGCGGTGTAGATTGGAGAGAAAATTTTGCGGCACTGACACGTCAAGCACGAAAAAACAATCAAACCGAAAAACAAGTAGCTTTCATTTCTATTGTACACGGTACAGCTCAGGGGTTTGTTGCTTCATCCATGGCCAAGTCAGGGTCATGTAGTGCTCAACAGCGAGAACAGATAAAATCGCAAATCGACTCTATGTTGGCACATGAACCTAGATGAGTAGTAAAAACAACTCGATATTGATGTGGGGAAGTATCACGAAATATTTGCTATAATCTTTTAACTTTCCATGAGGAAACATCATGGCTGAATACCAATCCATTATCACCATCAACCCTCAAATCCATTCAGGTAAACCGACGATCCGCGGTATGCGAATCAGCGTATATGACATCCTTGATATGCTTGCAAATAAGATGAATTTTGCAGAGATCATCGAAGATTTCCCCGAACTCACCGAAGAGGATATCCTCGCGGTACTGTCGTATGCGGCGGATAAAGAACATAAAGTTTCGATATGCGCGTAAAATTAACTAACCCCTTCATTTTTAAGAGAAAGAGAAACTATGAGAGAATTTAACGAAGAACTGATCCAGTTTATCGATGCTTCCCCGACTCCGTTTCATGCGGTAGCATGGCTGGCAAAGATGTTGGAATGTCATGGGTTTATCCGACTCGAAGAAGATCAGGTCTGGAACCTCGAAGAGGATAAGGACTATTACGTTACCCGCAATGATTCCTCTATTATCGCATTCACCTATCCTCCGTGCGCCGAAAAGGGATACACCATCGTCGGTGCGCATACCGACTCGCCTCATCTGCGTCTCAAACCTAATCCCCTCACTACGGTAGCGGGTGTTAAACGACTCGGTGTCGAGCCCTATGGCGGAGTGTTGCTGAATCCATGGTTTGATAGGGATTTGTCTCTGGCAGGGCGTGTGGTGTATCTGGAGGGAGATGTACGGCGTGAAGCGCTTATCAACATCGCTTCTGCGATCGCAGTTATCCCCTCTCTGGCGATTCATCTCGATCGTGATGCGAACAGTTCCCATTCAATCAATTCCCAAACCGATATCGTTCCTATCATCGCGACGGGTGATGTCGATTTTGAGCACTTTATCCTCTCTCAAATCCGGGAAAATACTACCGGTTTGACACTGTTGGCACATGAACTCAGTTTTTACGATACTCAAAAAGGCTCCTTTGTCGGTGTGAACGAAGAGTTTATCACTTCCGCACGTTTGGACAATCTGTTGAGCTGTTATGTGGGAATGAGTGCATTAATGGAGACATCGTATCCGATGATGGTTGCCTGTATGGATCACGAAGAGGTGGGAAGCGATTCACATGTCGGTGCGGGTGGGACGTTTGTCGAAGAGACTCTGCGGAAAATTGCGGGAGAGTCGTTTACTACCCTTATGCGTCGATCTCTGATGGTATCGTGTGATAATGCGCACGCACAGCATCCCAACTTTCCAACAAAACATGAGTCTGAGCACGCACCGCTTTTAAATCAAGGTGTTGCGGTTAAAATCAATTCGAATCAGCGTTATGCGACTTCTGCACGGACACAGGGGCGGTTTGTTCAATGTGCCAGATCATTGCATATCCCTATCCAAACTTTTGTAACACGCAGCGATATGGGATGCGGTTCGACGATCGGACCGATTACGTCGACTCGTCTGGGGGTAGAAACAATCGATGTAGGGGTTCCTACGCTTGCAATGCACTCGATTCGTGAACTTTCCGGTGTGAGTGATGCATACGGGCTTTATCGTATTTTAATGCATCTGGGCGACTTCTGATGAGTGATACCATTTCACCTACCGAGCTCAAGGCTCTAATCGATCAAACGTACAAGGTCGAAGAGGAGTACGTGGCATTACGCCAGTCGTATGAGTTTCTGCAATCGACGATTGAGCAGGTGATCGAATTCCTCCCCAATGCGATTTGGATCGTAGAACAAGACGGTGCGATCTTTCTGCAAAATTCTCAGGCCAAAGAACTTGATTCTCTGTTCGAGACGCTCCGTTTCGGAGAAGAAGATTATGAAGTAAACTTCAAAGAGCGTTCGTATTTGATCAAATCGGCCCATCACAATGAAAAGCATCTTTTGAGTGCAACCGATATCACAGAACAAAAGCGGAAAGAAAATCTCGCCACAATGGGGCAGATGGCGGCACATCTTTCTCATGAGATCCGTAATCCGATCGGTTCTATCGCTCTGCTCGCATCCACTCTGATCAAGAGGGTACTGCCTGAAAATCGTCCTATCGTGGAAGAGATCCAAAAATCGCTGTATCGGATTGAGCGGATTATTAAAGCGACTCTGATGTTTTCAAAAGGGGTGAGTGCCCAAAAAAACGCTCTCAGGTGGTGGCAAATCCGCGAAGCACTCGTGAGCGCTATCGGCTATTACAGTTATGCAAAGCCGATTGAGTTTATCTTTCCTGAGGAAGATTTTGATCTTATAGGGGATTTGGATCTACTCAGCATGCTCTTTTCCAATTTTGTCTTTAATGCAATCGACGCGATTGAACTGGATGAAGAAGAAGAGGGAAAAATCGAGATTGTCCATCATCAAGATGGGCTTATTCATACGTTCGAAATCTATGATACCGGAATTGAAATCGAGAATAAAAAATGGCTGTTTGAGGCTTTTAAAAGCACTAAAGAGCGCGGAAACGGCTTGGGGCTGGTATTGGCTAAAAACATTGCCCAATCGCATGGGGGTGAGATTACGTTATGTGAAGGAGCTCGCAAAGGATTTCGGGTTTCCCTCTCATCCTAACGGTTTAGGCTCGCTTATATAATACCCTTGTAAATAGTCGACACCGAGTTCGTTACATTTATTATAAACGGCTTCGGAATGGACGAACTCCGCTACGGTTTTAAGCCCTAAGCGTTTAGAAAACTCAGTAATTGCGGTAACGACGGTTTGGGCATTATGATCGTTATCGATATTACGGATCAATGAACCGTCGATTTTCAGGATATCGACTTCAAGCTGTAAGATATGGGCAAAGTTAGAATAGCCCGTCCCGAAATCATCGATTGCAATACGACAGCCGCATTGTTTGACTTCGGTGATAAAGGCTGAAACCTCATGGTAGTTTTCTATCCCTTCACTCTCCAAGAGTTCAAAAATCATCCGTTTGGCATGTGCAGAGGTACGGAGTTTCTGCATTAAAAAGTCTTTAGTCGGTTTGTCGAAAATGTCATCTACGGAGAGATTGATAGAATAGTTGTGCGGCGTACTTTCCAACATTTTAAATACTTCGGTAATGACGAACTGGGAGATTAGCGGATAAAGACGTGATTGTTTTGCCGCCGGGAGAAAATAGCTTGGAGGGATCGTCGAACCATTGCTGTCTATCATACGGATAAGCGCTTCGTACTCAATAATATCTCCATTTTTAGGGTCAGTGATCGGCTGATAATAAAGACAAAAACGTTTTTCTTCGATGGCTTCTTTGACTTTTTTACTCCAAAAAATATTGTTTTGATACTCTTGTTTGATTTGCATGGTCTCATCGTAGAGCATATAGCTGAGATGCCTTTTTTTAGCTGCTTTCAGTGCCATATCGGCATTGGCCAAGAGGCTGTTTGTGCGATTTCGCATAGAAATATCCATACCCATCGTTAAAGCGACATAGATACTGGCACCGTGTACATCGTAATATTTGGAGTGCAGGTAGTGAACGATTTCGGTGCGTGAGGCTTCGAGCTGCAGAGAACTCATCGGCTCTGTGATAACTATAGCGTATTCATCCGAAGGCATTTTATAGAGTTTCATAGGATATTTTTGAATAGCTTCTCGGATCGATCGACTGAGTGCCAAGAGTGTTTCATCACCTATCGCATGGCCGTAAAAGTCATTGATCTCTTTAAAATTATCGATATTCAATAAGATAAGTGCATAAAATCGGCTGGAGTGGATATCTCGAATTAGAGCATTGCGATTGGGCAAAGAGGTGAGATGATCGGTGTGGAGCTGATGCTCGAGTTTTTGGTTCAGCTCCCGGGTAATTTTGGCATCACTGTCGATACGGCGAATCAAAATTCTAAATCCGTATTGAAGTACAATTGCTACAATCGTGAGTAAAATAAGGCTGATGATCAGAAGATTGCGTATTTCTGCGTTGTATTCTTTGACATCATTGGTAATATCAAAGGCACAAATCATCATCGCAATCGTCTCATTTTGATAATTGGTTAATGATCGTGAAGCGATGACATAGTCCAGAGTATCGATTTCATATCGATTACTCTGATTGAAGCTAAATGTGGCAGGAAGATGTTCAAAAAGAGGATCATTGGATGAGACGAGGGAAAATCCGCTGTAACTGATTTTTTTATCATCCGGCAACACCATTTTAAGTTTTTGCGTATTAAAAGCGATGGCACTTTTGATTCCAGAATGGGCATCAAGCCGTTTTTGGACTCGATCGATTTTTGCTACCGTCTGAATAATCCCTATAAAGGTGTTGTCTTTGAAAATAGGGATGATAGTGACCAACGCAACATCGTAGATTGTGACATCCAAAGTGGTAATCGGTTTGCGGGTTTTAAGAGCATAAGCCAATAATGGACGTTTTTTAAGAATATTGTCCCCGTATTTTTGAGGATCTTGTAGACGTAGAAAATGGGCACCGTCTGCACCGACGAAGCCGCTCATATCCACTTCACCCCGTCTTTTTGCTTCTTGAAAATAGGGGAGGGTCAGGCGGTAGAGTGTTTCTCGGTCACGTGCCGCGAAGGCATCGACGATGTCACGGTTGGAAGAGATCTTGCAGGCTAAATCGCTCAGCCCTTTTTCGGTATCGAGGAGGGATAAATCAAACGCATTTCGAAGCAGTGAACGATGAGCGGAAGTTTTCTCATCAAGTACTTTTTTTTTGTCTTGGATAATGGTGGAAATAAAAATAACAACGAGTAAAACGACCAACCCCATGGCATAGAGTATCGCTCGCTGTTTGATTGTTTTCACCTATACCCTTTTAATCCATAATGATGGATGATTATAGCACAGCTATGACTTTTTTATGATAGCAAAGTAGTGAAAAAAAGGGTATTTTTTACGCTTTTGAGAAGAGAATTGATCCTAAGCGAACCATATTGGAACCGCATTCGATCGCAAGCTCAAAATCGCCGCTCATTCCCATCGAACAGGTGGTTGCGTTCGGAAGGGAATCGAAAATTTTTCGTGTTATTTCAAAACTTTTAGTAACAATTTTCGGGTCATCAATATGTGCTCCGATGGACATTATCCCTTGCAGGTGTAGCCGCGGGCACTCTTCGAGGATACGGGTGTAATTTTCATGAAATGCTTCCGGGAGGAAACCGCTTTTGGACTCTTCATAGGCGGAGTTGACTTGAACCAGCGCACGCAATGTCATGTTTTCTCGTTCCAGACGCTCATTGAGGGCATGGGCAAGTTCCACGGAGTCGATGGAATGAATCAGGTGCGGGCGTACACTCAAAAGATGATTGATTTTATTTTTTTGGAGCGTCCCGATAAAATGCCATTCGATAGGCAAAGCATCCAATGTTTCGCTTTTACTGATGAGATCTTGAACTTTATTTTCTCCGAATGCCCGTTGTCCTATAGCATATAGGGATGCGATGGCTTCTGCATCGATGTATTTGCTAGCAGCGACAATTTTGACAATATAATGATCGTTTACCCGTAAACGGGCTTTCTCAACCCGCTCAATAATTCGGTCAAAATGGAGTTTCTGTTCCAGTGTGGTCATTGCATTAACCTCGTAATATCGTTATAAAGCCCCAGACTCATAAGTCCGAGCAATAAGACCCATCCGCCGATGGTCAGTTGGGTCATTACCGCTTCACTCGGAGCTTTACGACGGATGATCTCATAGAGATTGAACATGATATGTCCTCCGTCGAGCGCCGGAATAGGGAGGAGATTGAGGACTCCCAAGTTAACCGAGATAAGTGCCGAGAAAAAGAGGAGACTCATCCATCCGTACGCCGTCGCATCGGCAGTGATTTTGACGATACTGACGACACCGCCCACTTCTTTTGCCGGAACGACACCGGTGAGAAGTTTTTGAACACTTTGAAAAATGAGTAATGAAGAGCTATAAGTCTCTTTGGATGCATACGAGAGTGCCGTAATCGGATTGAGTTCCAATCTTTGGGTTATACCGGATGGGGCAATACCGACCATAGGCTTATATATTTTTTCTTTAAACATATTTTGGGATTCGGTTATCTTCGGAGAGACATAGATCTCTTGGAGTGTATTGTTTCGTTCAACGGTTAATGTTAATGTACCGACAGAGTTTTTAATCTTATCGGAAAGATCATTCCACTCAAGGATTTTTTCATTATTGATCGAAAGGACACGATCCCCTTTTTGCAGACCTGCACTGTACGCGGGAGAATCTTTGAGAACATTTCCGATTACAGGTGAAAGGGTTTGAGGTCCTCCCAGTGCGATAGCATAAAAAAAGATCCAAGCAAGGACGAAGTTGGCCAATGGACCTGCGAGGAGGATGATGATCCGCTGCCACGGCTTTTTGCTGTTATAGCTGTCATTGTCGTTGCTGATAGCGCCCGGATCAAGATCATCCTGTCCTTTCATCTTGACATAACCGCCCAAAGGGATTGCCGAGATTTGCCAGTCGGTATTCAGCCATCGAAACGATGCGAGTTTTTTACCGAAACCGATGCTAAAGACTTCAACGTAAACACCGAACAGCCGTGCTGCGGTGTAATGTCCCAATTCGTGAAAAAAAATCAGAACGGAGAGAACGAGGAGGGCAGCTATCCAACTCATGCTGTATGCTCCTTGCTTTTATATGCTTTGCTGAATCCGACGAGGTATTCTCCACCGGAATAGAGCGTTAGTGCAACGGCAATCCAAAGGAGAACATCTCCAAAAGGCCAGTGCATCAATAAAAAGCCGATTGCAATCATCTGTGCAACCGTTTTTACTTTGCCTGCCCATGATGCGCTGATATCGATTCCCTCTGAAAGTGAGAGGGTACGAAGTCCTGTAATAAAGAGTTCACGGACGATAATGATGTAAATGGCCCATGCCGATGCGGCACCGGTCATCATCAAGCCTAAAAAAGCGGCGAGGGTAAGCATCTTATCCGCCAGAGGATCGAGAATCTGTCCGACAATGGTGATTTGATCCAGTTCGCGGGCAACATAACCGTCAAAAAAGTCGGTTGTACTGGCGATGACAAACAGTAACGATGCAATGTAATAGTTCCAACTGATATGCCATCCCATATCGGTAAATATTTGAGGATTAAGGATAATCCAAAACATTATTGGAGCGATGCAAAGGCGGATAAATGCTAAGATATTGGGAATATTGAACAAAAGTGACCTGCAATCTATTTGATTTTCGTGATTATAGCTAAAAAGGGTTATAGCTTAGACAATACGTCCGTCATTGGGTTATTTAAAGCGCAAGTTTTCTAATAAATTTGTTAATAAAGCAACCGTTTTTTCACTGTATTTGAAATCTTCGAAATTACTCTCGATGACATCCTGTAAAATCTCTTTGTTGCTATTGTTAAACAGCTTTGTAATTTCAAGTTCGAATGTATCCAAATAAATCGTAATCACTTCCCAAATCTCATCAGAGTCTATACCGAAATATTCATGGGCTATTACGTTACGAAAATCGACAACAATCTGCCATTCATTATCTAAAAGATTTCCTCGTATTAGATGTTTAGTAGCTTCACCGATAATTTCCAATTCTCGCATCGTCGCATCAAAGCTTTTTTCATCGTGCATAAAATCTTGGGCACACTTAAATTCAGTGGTATAGCGTCTAACTTTTTCAATAGCGATCAAAATATCTACGATAAAAAACTCTACGACCCTTTTAGACATAGATAATATCTTTTGCCACTTCTTTGGCGATGAAACTACGTAATGTGTTCATATAACCTACATCCAGTGATCGTTTTAAATCAGATTCTATTTGTTTTTTGAATGCGATGCGTCGTTCTAAACTTTTAGGATTCATTTCAATAACCAAGTCAATATCACTGTTTAGCGTTGCTTGATCTCGTGCAAAGCTACCAAAAAGCCCTATTTTGATCACACCAAAATCACTTTGGAATTTCTCTTTATGTGATGATAAATAGTTTAAAACATCTTGCTTTGTCATACATCCTCTTTGGCAGCATAAGTGTGTAATTGTAGCGCATTATCAATGAAGTATCTCCTTCATTTAGCGGTTAAATATTTTTTTCTCGTTTCCACATTTCAAGTGGGAATGCATATCCTTTGTAG
>NZ_JAQTQR010000025.1 GCF_028712165.1 Sulfuricurvum sp.
CGCCAATCGGAGTATTAGGGCAGGTGTTTCAGGGCGTTACCCCATCATTCCACCCGTCAAATTATTAGTTTAACCCCCTTTTACGACTGGGGTTAGTGCAACTTTTAATTGCACAACGAGTCGCACCAAAGTAGCAATCGAGTTCTGCTTTGACCCATCATTCAGAATGTCTTCATACAGTTATTGTATATTCCAAATATAGCAAGACAACATTCAAAAAATAAGATGATAAATTCTAAAAGTTTGTCATGTTCCAAATAGTATATGTTGGTGACATCATCAAACTAAACTGCGTCCAAGTCTGACTGAATGCAATCAAATAAACAGATTTAATTATTACATCACGTGTTCAAATAAGTTGTTGTTCAGTCCTTAATCATATAATGTGTGTACTAATTAAGAGTTATATACAAAAAGGAATACACGTGCTTACATTCAAAGAATTTCTTGCTGGGGAAGCACAGAAAAAAGTCCTCGATAAAATCAATATATTTGAACATCATGTATATCAGAATATTCCAGGTACGAAAAATTCATTCAGGGAAGATCCTACTAATACGAGTTCAATGACGTTGAAGCATGCCCACGTATATGCCAAACCAAAGGGAATGGGAAAAGAGCTTTACTCGGTAAACATAAATGGAACAGGGCACGATGGTTCTAGTGGTAAAGAGATTCCTAATAGTCACGCTGATTATTTTAGAGACAAAGGCTATCAAATTAAAAATGACAATATTCTTGAAAGCCTACTTCTTAACAACCTTGAGCCAGATGAGTATGAGTTGTTTATCCTAGGTGAATAATGTATAAAAAATCAGTAGAGAGCAATCAAAAACCCGTTGGCGGCTTTTTGATTGCTCATTTTCAACGTTATGTGTAAAAGAAAAGGAAGACATGCGAGTACTTGAACGAATTGAATTGATAGACCGAATAGGACGTGAGTTGCAATCACGTATGACTTTTGCTGATATTGCCATTTACTTAGGAGCCTATGGTGTTAAAACAAAAGATATTCAACCTAGTTCAAATAGTAAATGGGTCTACGTAAAAGAACTACTCGCTGATTGTGACGAGAGCCTAATATCATCAATTGCTGATGAACTTGAACTTAATCATAACTTCTCTAGTAATGTTCCCAAAGAAGCAACTTTTTGGAAATCAGGGCATTTCAAATTATTTTTAAGCCATTTGGCATCCTTTAAATCAAATACCGCAAAGCTCCAACAAGTACTAAAGAAATATGCAATTACTTCTTTTGTTGCACATGAAGACATTCAACCAACAAAAGAATGGCAAATAGAAATAGAGTCTGCCTTGCACACCATGGATGCTATGGTTGCAATATTAATGGATGGTTTTAAAGAAAGCAATTGGTGTGACCAAGAAGTGGGATTTGCTGTAGGAAAAAATGTTTTAATTATTCCTGTCAGAAAAGGTCTTGATCCATATGGTTTCATTGGGAAGTATCAAGGTATTCAAGCCAATGGCAAAAATGTTGGACAGGTTGCTGAAGAAATATTTCAGACAATTGTAAAGTCAACAAAAACACGCGGAAAAATGCTTAACTCATTAGCTAATGCCATTACACAGTCAATTGAGGTAGGAGAAGCTACCGAAAAAGTTTTTTTACTTCAATCTGTTCAGAATATTCCACTTGAAATACTAGAAAACATTAAAAAATCAGCAACTGAAAATACAATCTTGATTAACTCACAGATATTTGTTAATGCATTAAATGAACTGTTCAGTGAATATTCTATAGAGAAACTCAATCTTGGAGGAGAAGCAGTTGCAACTCAATGGAATGATGACGTACCATTTTAGAAAAGCTCATAACAAACCACAGGAGAAAAATACTTGGATCAAGATATTCTAAATGTTATCAAAACTTTATGGCAATCGTATGAATATAGAAAATGTAAATGACGTTGAAATTTACAGAATAGCTGCAGGTGTATTAAGTGAAATAACTCATGACTTTAATGGTGGTATTTATGCAAAACTTGGTGGTAACTTGAATTTTTCATGGGTAGACAAGAAAATGGTAACTGCTTGGGCTGAATCCAAAGGAAACCCTGATAGTCCGCCAAATCATGAAATCATACTTAGCTACGAATTAGCACGCCAAGTATATAGAGATATAGAAGGCTATTATGAGTTTGCTGCAAGTGCTCTCCTTGAAGAACCAATGATAACTATTTTTAATTCCTTTAATCCTAAACCACAGCTACCTGATTTTGACAAAAAAGCTATTATTACTAATATGTATCTTGGTGCCATTACTTGGGTATTTTTTCACGAGCTTGGACATCTAACACAGGAACATGGATATATCCGCTCTATTTTTGGCAAGGGGGAACCTAAGACTCGTATAGAAGATTGTGAATCTGATGGTGAGAAAAAACTAGAAGGTAAAGCCGCCACTATATCTCATGTGACAGAACTTGCAGCTGATGTCTATGCGACATATTCGTGCATAATGGAATTGATAAGACATTTTTCGCCAGAACAACTAGATGACGTTAATGAAGAATCCAAAAAATTATTCCAAGGAAATCTTTACTTAATGGTTTGTGGTATATCGTGTATATTTTACCGTTTTAATGGAGAAAGATTACTAGAGCCTCACGAAGAACCAATTGGTAGCCATCCCACTCCAATAAGGCGACTGGAACTTTGTATTCCAAACATATTTGAGAGACTTGATGTTAATGGCACTGGGCATAAACTGCACGGAATGGATCGTAGTGTACTCGTCAACCTTTGTATTGGTGCTGCTGAAAGCGTCGGATTTTTTTGGCTGTGGCCTTATATTCATCCAGATGCAATCCCAGAACATTTCTTCGTGAAGGGAGTATTACAAGATCCATATAAAACGTCGTATTGGAAGGAAATTATAGAGTCTTGGGATGAAATTAAGGTTGAGATTAACAAAATCAAGCGTTTCGGCAATGAAAGGGGCTTACTCTTTTTTACAGACGAACTGCGTGATGAAGTATTTTCATAATACTGGAATGTATCCAATAAACTAGACACTTATTAAGTAACTCAACAACTTCTAGTTTGTGACACAACTCCAATAAAGCTTCCCATATTTGCACTAAACTCATTATAGGCGACATCATTTACCCCACAAAGCGTTCAACAACTAAAAAATGAGAATTTCCATAGCGCCTTAGGACTTTTGGAACACATTATTTTAAATCGATCAGCCTCATTTTCAATTGTGGTCAAAAAGTGTAAATATACAGTGATCTCATTTATCTTTATTCCAAACCATACACATTGCACGCAGTCTAGCATTTTCTGCAAGCAAGCGTGCATTTTCTCTTTTTAATTCATTTGATTCTTTTGCCGATTCCCTTGCCCTTTCAATAATTCCTGCCTGCTCTTTGATCTGCCTATTCAACTCATCGATCTGCAAGTTTTTTACCTTCAGGTCTATCTTTTGCTTTTTTATCTCATCGATCTCGTCTCTAAGCTTCTTATTCTCCAGTATCAACCACGCTTTACTGTCTCGTTTGGGTTCGTCAGATGCCTTTGCATTTTCAAGATTTCTGATCTTTTTCATAAACGGATGCAAAAGTCGTTCAATCCTCTCATCATCTTTACTTTTCCTGTAAAGCGTTTTGACATTCACATTCAACTTTTTTGAAATAAGGATCATAGAAATGGAAGGCCATATGTAGCCTTTCTTTGGAATCTTTGAGTCAATTGGAATCTTCCTGATTTCATGGTGCTTTAATCGCTTTAGCCTATCGACAGCTTCTTTAATCTGCTCATAATCCACTTTTTCAGGTGCTGGCATGTGTTAAATCCCCTTCGATTCTTGTTTAAGGCGATCGATAAGCCCGATTAGTGTCTGCGTATCGTTTTGAAACTCCATCATCCTTGCGTCCAATTCATCTTTATATTCAGGAGAACTTTCTGCTTGACCATCGTATAACCTACTTAATTCCGGTGCAGTACGTTTTCTTTCTTGCAACATCTCGATAAAGGATGGGATTTCAGATGCGTCTGGTTCAAACTTTTCGCATTCAGACAAATAACATGGCTTAACATCACCATACCCATACTGGCATGATTCGCCGAGGGCTAGCATACAGAATCCATGATCATAATAGACAACACTAAGATCGTGCTTTCTTTTTATCGATGCATAAACCGCGAGCTGATCAAAGTAATCCAGATGTTCCCATTCCGAAGCTGATGCAACTCCAATAACTTCATTTGCAAAACTATTCACTTTTTGATTACTGACGTTGATCCCTAGCATTTTCCCTGCTGAAACAGCGCTCATCTCCATGTAATCTCGCTCGTGACTTGAGGATATATATCCAGACGTTGTATCGATTTTAATATGGTTGAGATATTTTTGAATCATCTCTTCTGGCACACCCAAATCATACAACATCGTTGCAAAAGTGGCTCTCATCATATGAAAAGCGAAATACGGCAACCTCATGTCTTGAATGAATTTGTTTTTCGCTTTATGCAAAGCGGCATAACTGCGGACTTTAATAACGCCATGAGCCTTGTTGATAAACAGATATTCCGAACCGTTTTCCTCTCGCAACTCGTCTGTAAATTCCTCTATCTCTTTTAGGGTATCATAAACAACCTTGGAGACTAAAATTGGGGTGCCAATTGCCCATTCTTTAGTCTGCTTATCCTTTATTACCTGATGGCCTTTTAGCCAGTACATCTCCGACCAATCAGGATCAACTCCCCCAAGACCAATTTTATGCTTCCGACGATACTCCAGCGAATCTTTGATTTCATCATCGGAAACTGGTACAAGGCAGCCCTTTTTCAGCACTAAAACTTCAGTGATTCTCAATCCAGTATGTAAAGCCACCGTCATTGCGGCCTTAAGATATGGATCAGAGCATTTTACAAATACTCTAGTGATCTTCAGTAAATCATCATAAGGAATCACTTTACTCTTCTGCACAAACTGTAAACGAACCAATTCTTGTCTAAACTGATAGCGCTCCTCACCAGACATATAGCTAGATATTTCATGAGGTAGCAGTACGCTATAATCACGTCTAAACACCCATTCAAAACCTTTATAAACCCCACCCAATTGAGCTAGCATCAACAGAGTATTATTTGCATACTGACTAGCCGTACGAGGTTGAAGAGAATCCTCACAGTCTTTGACAATAGAACTCTTCACACGTCGCTGCAGATCCCCGACATAATCCATCCAAGCATCATAGAAATTGTCTTTTTCGGTACTTGCCCCATGATTATCCAACGCAAATTTAAAAAAATATTTCGCATGATCGACCATACTCCTCACGCTACTACCCTGAAAGTCTTGTCTTGTAAGCAACGTCCAAGCCCAGAATTTACATATTTTTTTGATCTCGTCGCTTGCCCACGTAAAGATTACTGTTATTTTCGCATCAGGCCTCTTTTCATACTCCGACACATCCCATTCATCAGGAATATCTTTTACTACACTACTAATGTACTCTAGGTAAAATTTTCTTTCGCTTTTACTAGAGGGTTCTTGAAGGATTATTTCTTCAGCAGTACTCATCAGCCAACTCCTCTAGTCTTTTGACAATATTCTCATCCCTTTGACACTCCAGAAATAGGTGCTCAGAAAATCCAGTCCCTCTATATCGAGCAAGGCTCATGGATGATTTTTGATATTTCAGTTTCCAATACGGAAGATTTCCTGTAGTCGGGGTATATAATGCACACCCCTTACAGCCTGAGTTGCCCGAAGTTTGCCTAAATGCTTTACAACTGAAACATACGCTTGCACCACCCATACATTTTCCACCCACAACATCTATGGCATCACCAAACTCTGCAGCCTGCTCGTCGGTCATAGGCTTTGGTTCTCCGGGGTATTTCGTCAAAATAATTTCTTTAATTGTGTCCTCTATCGTAGTAATAAGCGCACCCCTCTTCAAGGCCATAGTCTCACGTTGTGATACAGTATCTATATAGCTCTTCATAGTAGTCTCGATTCCATCACCTAATGCAGCTGCAACTAGTGCAATACTACTACCAGAACGAATAAGACGTGTCGCACCAGAGTGTCTAGACTGATGACCCGTAAACCCGTCTGGTAATCCCAAAATCTTTCGCAGCTCCACAAGCCGATCACTCAATCTAGAAGTAGATATAGGATAATAAAGCCCTTTTTTACCAGGAGATGCTGACTCCTCGAGAAATATATACTCTTTCAAATCCGGCACAACAACATCCCTGTGCACCTGTGTAATCTTGATAGCTTCATCTAAAAGGGACGGAACTAGATCGTCCATTACTAAAGCAAAAGGGTCTTTTCTCTCGCCCTTTAAACTAGCTAAACTCACAACTTCCATCTTCTTCTTCTTTTCTGAGTAATAACTCAGAATTTTTTCATTAGATGAGCCGAGAAGACGAAGTGTGTCGGTTTTCATATTCACAATCTCACTCACTCTGCGAAAGGTCATCAATTGCAGTACGGTCGCAATATCAAATAGGCGCTCTTTCGTCCGCTCTCCCGCACCCTTTTGAATATATGAGATAATAGCCTTCATATTGTCATCGGAAAGCAGCACCATAGATGACCTTCCCGATGCCTTCATTCTGAATTCGCCCTTATGTATAGCCACATGAGGATCAAACCATTCCGGCAGCAAAGGTTTCACTTTTCCAATCACAGCTCTCAGCAATAGAACCATAGCCTTAGCATTGGCTTCTTTCCCGCTGTCGCGCAGGTCATTACACCTATCATAAAACATCTGCTTTTTAATATTGGTGAATTCCTTCCACTGCAATATTCCAAGCTCACCTAAAAAACTCTCCAAATGAACCGCGGTCAACATGTGAGTTGGCAGAGATACTCCCTTTGCTGCAGTCTCCTGCAAATAGACTTTGTCAAAATAGGTCTTCATTATATAGCGGAAGTCATCGTTTTTGATTTTAGAGAATTTCAACTCCCTCCCGTCAACGTACCAGACATCATCATCAAACACATATCCTTCATCTCTATTATCAAGTAAATCAGATGAAGCAACCCCATCTTTAACCATCAGTCTGTATACCTGCTTGATTTTAACCGTATCCATTTTTTCTATGTTGTAGTCATCAATAGTAAACTCAGATGTTTTTTTTGCCTCAAAAACCTCTTTTGCTTTTATGAGATGACTAAGGCAAGGTGTTTTTTTATTGTAGACACCCTCATGAAGCTTTGCAACGTAGTAAAATACATTATCTTTCTCACCTGCTAGTGCTTCCTCAACAATTCTCTTTTTGCGCTCTGAAGTGCTGGCATAAATGTCCTCCATCCAGCCTTTTTGAATAAACGGTACAATAAGCTCATTGACAATACGATTTTTCCGTAAATTTAGAGTTCTTCTTAAGGCTCCCTCCTCAAATACAAAATTATCTAAAAGATCATCATCAATCTCATCCAGTTGCTTTTCCTTGAAGGTCCATGCAAAAAGAAACGCACCAATGCCAATCTTTACATCACCACTGCAAATTGTCAATGCCCTCCCCATTACCTTATCTTGCCACTTGATATTGAGAGATTCCATATGATTTCGCGCAGCCACCAAGTGACTAGATTTAAGCGCAGTAGAGTCAAACAACAGAGGATCTACCAACGCGCCAGCCATCACTGCTTCTCTTAATGCAAAATTGGCAATCACCCGCCTAGTACCATAGTCTGTGAATTGCTCCTCAAACCACTTACGATCCACCTCTCCAAGAGGCTTTTGCAAAAGGCCAAAAAAGTTCTCAATATATTCAAATTTTATAGTGCGCTCATAGCTGCCGTACTCTTCAGTAGTTAAGCAAAGCATTCCATAGGCAACAGCTTCTGCGAGCGTTTTTATTCCTTTTGGCTCTTTTGGGGCCAACTCCTTAGCCTTCTCTTTTAGACCATAATTTTGTTTGCTTGTTTTTTGAGTATATTTAAGATGCCTAAAGGCATCCTCAAGCAATCCCTCCTCCTTTAGAAATTTATGCTTCTCGGGATAATTACTCCGCCACCTTGCGATGTTTTTTTGTCTAAAAGCGACTTCAAGCGCTACTTTCTTTTTTTCCTCATAAGTCAATTCATTAAACGGCAATTTGCCTGAAGTCATGTGAGCAGTAACCTCCACTAGACACCCGAGTTCAATTGCTTTTTTATAGTACCTACTTGCATGCTTCTGAAAAGCGCCAACAGCGTCATGCTTTTTAGCCGCCCTAGCAACAAGCTCCTTTGCTTCATCATCACGCATATCCGACCAGTTCTCAGGGATTGTCCAGCCCCCTGAAACCATCATCTCTTTCCAAACACCAAGCTCCTGAGCCTTCAAATACTTTCCAGGACTATCCCTTTCAAACAATCTTGCAGTCTTATGGTTGACAACAGATGCTACCAGCACTCGCTTTGCGTCTGCTTCACTTATCCTTGACCAAGGGACAATATCCCTCCATCCTGTTATTTCAAGAAACTCTTTACGAAGCCCCTTGCTGAGCAATTTAATATAGAGTTTAATATTATTCTGAATAAATCCAGAGGATGAATTGTACTGTCCATATTTTTCACGCAAATCATCCAAACACTTCTCATTCGTTCGCTCCATTGGTTTTGTCATAACTGCCCCAACAATATCACTTGGCTCTCTCAATCGCACGATAGATTGTGGTTCTGTTCACACTGTAGCTTTGCGCCAAACTACTGACACACTCACCCATCTCAATCAGATTTCTAATACTCACAACGTCCTCATTACTCAGTTTGACACCACGTCCAAACTTCACGCCTCTCTCTTGTGCCGCGCGCCGCCCAGCCTCGCTGCGCTCATTGATAATAGAGCGCTCGAATTCGGCGATGGCGGCGATCATATGGAACATGAGCTTTCCAGCGGGGCTAGACGTGTCGATATCCCGTTCAAGCACTACGAGGCTCACTCCTTTCCTTTCGAGCGTTTTAGAGGTGGTTTGCAGCTCATATGCGCTACGGCTTAAACGGTCAAGGCGCGTCACAACAATCTGATCACCTTCACGGCCAAACTCCATCATGACCTCGAACTCTTTACGGTGAGCTTTTACGCCGCTGACCTTCTCCCTGTATATCTTCTCGCATCCTACTTTATGTAGAGCCTTAAGTTGGAGATCGAGCGACTGTGATGTCGTAGATACTCTAGCATAACCTATTTTCATCTTCTCTCCATGCACGTACTTGCTCTCCCTTTGCATTTAGCATAAATGGAATATTCCATCGTCTTGCTGTTTTGATTAATGACTCAATATTTAATTGATTGTGAACTATTGCCATAACGATCCTTTCTTGCTGTCCGAAAGTGCATGGAGATTTGCAACTGACTAATGATACAACTTTTAGTACACCTATTTTAGGAATATTGCAAATTACCGAGTAGGTGTCTTAAACTTGTAATAAATGGAATTGTGCAAGGGAAAAGCATGATAGCAAAATGTTTTGGTTAAAAACAAAAATCTATTTATTTGTATTTCTCTTTATAGATCAACACATAGCCATTATGAAGATACACAATCGTTCCATCGTACTCCGGCGTCGCTTCTTTGATACAGATGTATGCCTTATTGATGATATAACTTATCGCATCATCCTCGTAGCGGATATGATTAACACGATTATCCTGTTCGTCAATATCGACAATGTAGTTCGGAAAAAGATTGCGAAAAATACGGATGAGAGTTTGGGATGAAATTTCTCTAACCGTATTTCTCATAATATTTGGATTGTCTTGGGGATAGTATCGCACTTCGCCAAGCTTGAGGTTGGGAAGCTTGCCTTCCATATGTTTGTCGCCCCTAAAATGTCCTATGACTTTGAGTTTATTGTCCATTATGATTCTTCCTTTTTGCGCAGTTTATATGCATTTAATCCGTGTATTTGTTCAGCCCATGTTGGGATTTTCTGATCAAACAGTACGGTAGTATTTAATCCTCTCTCCGTCGCGTCTTTCGCAATTTCAATAAAGTCGCTATCACTGGAGATGATGACTATTCCTGAGATCCGATCAACAAACTGGTAGTAGAGCTTTTTGAGCTGTTTATCCGCATCCTTTTTTTCTTCGAGCACCCAACCTAAACGACGTAGTTGAATTTTTCTCCATTCGATGTTATCCCCGTATTGTTGGAGCCACCACGGGATTCCTCGATCCATACGTATGTGATAGGAGATATACTTCATTGAATATCGAACCCCGATTTTTTTGAGCATCGCTTCAATAGCAACTCTATCGTATGGGAAATTTATATTTTCAATGTCCCATAAAATCAAGTAAGGCTTAGCGTTTCGCCCCTTACGTTTTGGGGTAACAGTTTTATTTTTTGAACTTTTTGCTAGTGAGATATCTAAATCATATTCAACGCGTGGCCAGTCCTCTTCGGTATAGAGGATACCTGTTTCGTGATGATCTTGAAGCTCATCGCTGATAGACATGCCAAATTCGATATCTATTTTTTTTGGCATGTTACACCCATGTATGTTATGTACTCACGTATTCGTAACCCAGGATGTATTAAATCAGCATAATATTGTTGGATTGCAGGATCTTCACATGCTTCTCTTATTTTTTGACGCCGATCGTTGCGCCAATTTTCATAGGCAATTTTTGTACGATATATTCGCTCATATTCTGTGGCGGAAATAACTATTGCTTCGATACGTTCGTTATGGAGAATTGCAAACTGCGTTTTTTCTCCAGAAGATAAATCATCGAGAAATTGATCTATATTTTTGGCGCATTCAGACGACGAAATAATTTCATATTCGAATAAACCAAACTCATATTGTGTGGCTACCATGTGAGCTCCTTATAATTTTTGCTATATCTAGAAATCACAACAAACTCTTCTTATGAAATTAAGTCTTCATTACCAAAGAGATGCAGTAAAACTGTTTCGTATGTACTATCCCAAATTGTGAGTATAAGGTTTCATTTGAACCAAATTCGATATCTATTTTTTTTGGCATGCTGCACCAACGTTCTCTATATTTTTCTCCAAATAATCCCTAGAAGCTTTTTGTATAAACCCATTTTCTCCTATTTTTAGTATCTGATCAAACAAGATGCTCGAAACGATTGTTTGTTTATTGTGATAGGTTCTTGAATAGTTGCCAATCTCCCAATTGTTTTCAATTGCTCGATTACAATATTTGACGATGTTATTGACAAGAGTATCAGCTGAAACGCTTTTATTGTATTTTTGTTTTTGTGCTGCTGCATTATTGGTAATTGACCAAAGGATCTTAAATAACTGGGAGGTAGAAAAATGTTCTAGATATGTCGATATTTCGATGGATGTCTTTTCATTTATTATTTCCAATGCTAGCCTGATTAGACCACATTGCTCCAATAAAAGTTTTAGATACTGCATACTCTCATGAAGAGCTATCTCAAGCCATAGCTTGTAGCCATCTTCCACTTCATAGACTTCCAATGGTATCGGATGGAGAAGAGACTTTATCATAGCTGTTTTACTTGATTCATTCGATATTACATTGAGATCGTAATAGCTATGTAGCGGATCGTACCTGAGCTTATTATCCTCCAAACTGTACTCTATATGGGCGCGTTCACTAAGCTGAATAGCCCCATAATAACTTAAATGCTTCAACATGTCGATCGTATACTCCCTTGTTGGAGCGAGCGCTTGTCGATATTCAAAAGCCGGTTTGATAATTTTCAGATCACCGGATAAATGAGTTTTTAGCAAGGCAGCAATAAATAGACGATCACGAAGCGTCAAATCGCTTAGATGAATAGGCGGTTGTCTGGTTTTTTTCAAAAAATCTAAGATACTTTCACTCTTGTATTGCTCGGCAATTTTTTTCTTATGAGCTTCTTCATTTTTACGTTCAGTGCAGCCATTACACGTACATTTATTGTTTTCATATTCATGGTCACAGGAGAGGCAAACACTTTCTCGACGATCTGATCTCGATTGTGCTTTCGAAATAGGTAGATAGACTAAATTAACCTTGCAGTAGGGGCATTCTGTATCAGATTTTTGAGGAGGAAAACATTTATATAAATTTCCACTTGGGACATCTATGCCGAATTTTTCAATCAATGCTGAATGTTTGACATTTGAATAATAAAGTTGCGCAAGTTCCTCTACTTCTTCTTTGGACAAATGCTGGCTTTTATGAAGATACCTCTCATATTTGTACATTTTATACTCCCAAGGATACTTACAATCCAATTGACCCACTATAGCAGGTTGTTTAAAAGTATAACAGAAACTACACTCGTGCATATATTTTAATGAAGAAGATAAATGCAAGAGTCAATAGTTTTTTCTGACAATGAAATCAGTTTAATGTATAAAAGAATCGGAGAGAATGTTAAAAAATACCGAGAACTAAAGAGTATGAGCCAGCTTCAACTCTCGAATGCGATGGGATATAGCTCGGTGAGTCTTGTGTCGGCAGCAGAACTATGCAATGATGGAAAGCATTTTAATCTTGAACATTTGTATAAAATAGCAAAAATTCTTAATGTTCAAATTTGTAAACTTATGGAAAATTGATTTAAAAAGTTTAATCATACTAAGGAGTTAGCACTTGGTATTTCAATGTGATTTTGTTATACTTTAATCAAATTCAACAAAAGAGTAAAGATGGCTGAAAAAATTCTAATTAAATTCAAGGGTCATGACAAGCTTTCGTCGTCAGCCATAAGCCATTATGTTCAGCAAACTGATATCAATTATGTTAAATTGATGATAATCCAAAAAATTTGTACTCTTATAAAAGATGGGTTGGATCCAGATCAACTAGTAGTTGCTTCTAAATCAGCAGATTTATTTAATACTACACAAACTGCATATAATGATTATGATGATTTTTTCATATTGGCTAAAAAAGGAGAATCTGCAAAAGATTTCTGGAATGTAATCAATCGGCACTATCGTCCGGTTGTTTTTTACAAACAAAATAATGAATATATTCCTATTTTCAATTATCAAGATGAAGATAGATTGATTATTCGAAATTTAAGTGTAAATTCTCCTGTAAACATGAGTTTTGAAGGGGCTGGGAGTGCCTTGGCTGATTTGTATTATGCGCCAGAAAGAGAGCAAAGAAATAGGATTCAATGGCAAAATGAGCAAATTGGGCAAGTAGTAAGTAATATTAACGAGATTGGTAAAGCGAGCTCAACCATCAACGATCCTGCTGTTCCAGAAGGAGTGAAAAGATATGCAGAAAATATTTTAAATCAAGTCATGCAGAGACAAGAAAAGCTAAATGCTGAAATTGGATTGACAGATGGAAGATTTCAAATACTTGGTTAGCATGTCTTGATAATTAAAAGGGTAGTTAATTTGTTGGAATAGTAAATAATATATCATTGGTTTTATATGGGGCAAAGGTTCTATCTCTTCGAATTTGAGATACTTGACACATAAAAACTTGATCCAGACCAGAAAGATTATTATTCATCCAATGCTCAAAATTTGATGATGATAAAAGCGTGTAAGAAGCACATAATGAATTAAGCCCTTTTGGATGTATAGGGTCCCAATGATAATTCCAATGGCCAAATTTTCCAATCACTTGTTCGTCGATCAAAAATTGAAGTTCTCTATCAAAAGGCAAAGCTTTAATTTCTCGATTTTCAGCATAGGTAAGAGGAATATGAATTCCACGTGTTTCCAAATCAGAATGCCAATGACCATATCGAGAAAGAGGTAAAATAGATCCTGTCAACTGTATAATATTATGTCCTCTGTTTGGCTCAAGGTTATTACAAAGATAGGTAATGTGTCGATCTAATTTTTTACCTATAGAGAATCCATGTGCTCGATTTTTAATCGAAAAAGTTGATGAGCTTTCTCCTGATATGACTCCTCTTAAAATTGTGAAATCTAACCAATAGTCTTGATCAATTTGGATGGGAAAAGATAATGCACCTAAAACAGAAGTGCTTTCATGATCATTCAAATTCGAAATACATTGATTGATGAATTCAAATAGCGTTTCTTCTTTTACATTGTCCCCATAAATCCATTCAGGAAGCCAAACTGGTTTACTTGGTCTTAGAAGTATGTATGCCGGCTCAATCGGTAAAGCATGTGTAGCAAGATCTTTAGCGTAGTTATCAGGCATACTGAAAAATCTTCTACCAACTTCTATGGATCTTAGAAAAGCCGAACGTCCACGATGACTGCTGTCGGTATAAAACTGACCTGTGGCACCTTCTCTTTCTGAACCGAAAAAGTAGCTGATATCACTGTTTGCAGCTGGAGCATATTCGAATGTTCTATTCCACTCTGATTTGTAAAATTCAACAAATGGTATACCGGTACTTTCTTCTAAATCTTCTAGAGTACTTTTATAAACAAGGGGAACATCATGGCCTTGAGCTTTTTTAAAACTATTATTTTCAGGTTGAACCATTATTATAGGTTCGAAATTAGTAGAGAAAGCACCCTTTTCAATCAGTCCGATATCTTCAATTAACATATCTGAAAGTATTGATCGAGAATGTATAAATTTACCTATTTCCTCACTTGGTTTATATCCAAGATCTTTTGCCATTAAAAAGACAGATAAAACTTCAATACAATCAGATTCTTGTTTACATGAGTTTAGGAATGAAAACAGTACATTTTCTACTTGTGCAGGTGTTTCTACTAGTATTTCAGATAGCTGTCGACTTACCCAAAATTTTATAGAGGGAACAGGCCATTTAAGTCTAGCAACAAGCATTTTTGTAAATGTGTCATCAGTATTTTCAATTGAGTCCCAATCCCAATTAGGTGATACCAAAGGAAGATTACGTATATCTTCTTCAAGCTTTTCAATTATTGTATCTGTAAAATCGATAGCTTTTTCAGTGTTTCCAGATTCAACCAACAAATAGATAAGTTTGTTATTTGGGATGATTAAATCGCTCATTCCAGAGCGCCAAGTATTCGATGATTTTGTAGATTTTAATATAAATTCATCTACTCGTTCTGGGTAAATTTCAGCGACAATCTTTAATCGATTTAATGAGCTTTCACTAGACTCGTACCAGTCTAACCAACCGTTCATATTTATTTGAGCAGATACTAAAAAGTCAAAAGCTTTTTTCTTGCCATAAAACTTTTTGCTACTATGGAAAAGTGAGTCATACAGATATCTTTTATCGTCCAGCCTGTCCTCGGATGTAGATAATGAATTAGATAAAATACTGAGAAGTTCCTGTTCACGTCCATGGTCAACCCAGTAGGAATACCATTGGAGCCAGAATATACGGGTGGAATACTTTCCAGCTAAAGCTCTCTCAAGTTCTACTAATTGATTTGGAGGGTATAGTGCAGGATCTATATCAATTTTTTCATTAGAGATATTGGGTTTTGACTCCTCCTCCTGTAAAATTAAATCAATACCAAGGGATTTTTGAATGTTGGCAAGAACGGCTTCAGCCGCTTTGTCTCCCATTTCTGTCTTTTTTGCAATTAGTCTATGACACTTGTCTGAAAGACCTGTGAGACAAAAACGACCAACTGTACTAGAGTTAAAATTAGTGTGATTCAGTAAAGCTGATAATGACGTGTCTGCATCATACCATTCGCCATTTTGAACTTCTTGAGCATATTTTGAAGCTAATACTGAGGGGCGTAGCTTGGCTAACATTTCCGAGATTATTGATAATGAGTGTCTTGTTTCATCACCATCAGTAAATTTTGATATGTTAAATACAATAGGTGCGATTCGCTCTAAAAATATCAACGCTTCGGACGGGCAAGCTTTTGACAAATAATCTATAGCATCTAATACATTTAATATTGTTGTATCTTTATGATTTCCATAACCAATTGTGTAATCCCAAGAAAGTTTTGTCAGCTTTTCAACATACTCTTTATTCTTATGTCTTAAAGCGATATGTGCCAATTCTAAATTGTTGTTTGATCGTTCGCTTGTATCTTCTAATTCTTGAGATTGTCTATCCGTTGCAATCTCTAATAACAATTGTGCGGCTTCATCGGACAGCAGATTTAATTGGATATCAGAATACCAATGTCTTATCCATTCGAATAAGTATATCTCTTGATCAATAACTTCTTGAAGTTCTGAAAGATTGATACTTCTTTGTGTTGTTAGCAGGTGTACATCTGCTGAAATTTTTAACCAGTCACGTTTAAAGAAAATTGTTTCTCGCCTGTTATCATAATTACTCTCTTCTGGTATTACGATCGTCCTTAACAAGTCACTTATGGTAGGGAAATCTATTTCTCCATATACTACTAATAAATCCGCAACGTAACTTGCTAATTCAGTAAGCGTGTTCAGATAAAAGGTGATATCTACTCTTTCTTTGGTCGCTTTAGCCGGTAGCCAGGAAAAATTCCCTTCGGCTCTAAGTTTGATCACAAGTGCTGAAAAAAACCATTCGTGATAGTTGCTATAAGGATATTGATAGTATTCACAGTTTTCAGTATCTGGGAGATTATCCACTATGGAGCTAAAGTTTTTTTCCCTGTATAGCTTTAGAAGTTTGGTAGCAGCATGCGAGCTATTTTCTAAGAATTCTTGCCATACAAATACGTCGGAGTTTTCAAGTATACTTACTCTAATAGTGGACAATTCAAAATTTTTCCCCTCATTGGATATTCCTAAAGCATTAAGCGCTCTCATCATTAAAGATATATCATGTTTAGTGAGACAAGCATCTTTAAAAGCTTTTATATAACTATCGGGCCAGTTCACAAAATTATCTTCAGCAAAAACAAACTCATAATCGAGAGCTTCTGACAAGACGCCAGCTTTGATAATTATATGTGCTTCAGAATCTGATTCCTCTCTATTATTATGACTGTTAAATTTTCTTTGTGTTTTATGCTTGTTAATTGCTTTTTTAGCAATAAATTTTGCATTTTTAAGATCTCCACGTTGCCATAATGCTATAGAAAGTGTTGCCAGTTTTTTAGGTGTAAAGTCTCGATGCAGTGATACCTCTGAATCTATAAATGAGATAGGAGCGGATAACAACGATATCATTTCTAAAGCGGGAAAATCCCAGATTTGGAATTCAGGCCCATTATGTAGACGAGTTTTTAGTACTCTATGCTTATAAGCTTCCGAATAGTTTAATTCATTAAAGGCAATGTTTTCGGCTTCTTCAAGTAAGCGAGTTAGTGTTCGTGTATTGTAGCCTTCTGATACTCGATCAATTATCCAATCCCGTGTAACTCCTTCTCGAAGGGGTATAGTGTTGCCACTTTTGGCTAAACACAACCAATACCAGCTATTCCTTAAATGTTCTGGTGCTTGATTATTTAGCCATACACATACATTGTCGATTAGAGCAGAAATTCTGGAATCATGTTCTGCCTGCTTTCTGATAAAGACTATAAGACTTTCATGAAATGGACGAACACCAGATTTGGTTTCAAATAGTAGGTGTGAAACAGCGTTCAGACTCGGTTGTTCATCAAAAGAATCGCTAAGGATTGTAATAAATGACTCTCGTGGCCAGCTGAATTGAAAGCCACAACATAAATGCAATACATCTTTTTGTTTATGCGTAAGACGGCGCCAAAAATTTTGGTAATAACTTGAAATATGACTATTTTCACAAGGAGGCAAATGTTCTATAGTCCAAGAAGACAAAGGGCTGCCATTTTGCGTAAGATATTCACAAGAATAAATCACATGTAGTGGATAGCCAGAAGTTATACCCGTAAGTTCCTTTGCCGCCATATTGAGTTCATCTTTGATCATGTCTGCATGGCAATTCATATATAGACGACCAGATTCGACTTGAAAATTAAGGTATTGATATATGGCATTTTCAGTCATTGCTGGAAGCCAGTGCCATGTGTTTTGAGGGCAATATTCAAGAAGAGTATCGGGCAACATTACTTCATCAATAGGCTGTGTACCAACCAGTAGCACCAAATTACTGGGGACTGGAAGTAGTACTCTGAAAAATTCATCAAGAGGCTTTTTATTGCGGTCATTATCACGCCATACATGATCCAACCCATCGACAATCAAAACAAATGGTTTATCTTGTTCTTTGTAATGTGCTGCACATTGTTCCAATGTAGTTCGTAAGTCTTCGGGATTCGATGATGAAGCACCAACATCTCGATGATTGCTATTTACTTGCGAGAGCAGAGATTCAGCGACAATTCTCGGGCTGAGCCTATCGTCGGTTTGATCATCTACTGATAGAAAATAATGATGCCGAATCGTTGGAATTCCCATTTCCTCTAATGCTTGACATAAATAGCTTATATACGTACTTTTCCCTCTGCCTGGATCGCCTGTAAGTGTAATGACTTCGCCATATGATCCAATAATTTTATTTTGAATCGTTTTATGAAATTCTTCATCTGGAAGACAGTAGTTGTCTGGAATTGAGAACGATTCAGGAATTGGTTCTGGTCGCTTTAGTGATAAGATATCGCGAATATTGTGAAGATAAATCCATCCACCGTCTGAAGGCTGGTTTTGAAAAATAGCCCATTCTCTCGCCCTAATCAGCAGTCGATTAATACCATCATCATCCGAGTGTCTTTCAAGTTCACTACGTACGGTCCTAAAAATAGATTGGTAGCTACCTTCACTGTGCTGGATTTGTAATGTTGCAAAAAGAGTTCTTACTAAAGTTTCATTGCCTATTTGTTCGATGATTTTGGTGCGTGTTTCTAGTTTGATTTGATCATAATTCAGTTTTCCGTCTTTTAAGCAATCCTCAATTTCCCTGTCAGGAATTTTGTTGGTAACAAGTATTACATCTCCTAATTGATCAGGTAGAACCTTTGTAATTGCATCAGAAAGTTTTTTAAGAATAGATCTTGAACGCGCAGTCTTTCCACTTCGTGTTAATAACCAGTCCCAACTAAAGGCATTTTCATCTTTGTATGGACTTGGTGTGAATTTTACCTGACGAAAATCAATTTTTCCATCGGCACGTTCACAAACAATATCATCAATTCCCTGTGGGGCTTCATTTTCTAAAGAATCTGCTTCAAAACAAATGCGGCGAAATACAGTCGGACTATTGAGCCAATATGCGAGTATTAAAATACCTTGTAGCGTTTGATATTCATAACCACTGTATATTATTGCACTTGTTTTAATTTGCATTCTGTTTCCCCTTGGCATTGAAAACCAAGCTTCGTGTGTTTATGACCACCATAATTCTTTGCAGAAGATTTAATGTGTGATGAGTCACGATTGAACCCTGCTTTTTTATAAGATTGAGTTGGACATTAACACCCACATCTCAGAATAATACTATGACACTTACCTTGAATATTCAAAGCCTCAAAATAGAACTAATACTCAAGTCCATAGCCTTTTGCGATGGAACGAATAAATAGCTAAACGAACTGTGCTCTGCCATATCCTCAGCATATTTCTTTTTAGCTTGAACCACCACATCATTTATTTTATCTTCACCCTTGATCTCCACCATAACCCAAGAATCATCGAATTTTTGTACTAAAAAGTCAGGGTAGTATTTACGGACTGTATGTGACTCTGGATCGATATACGAAACATAAAAATCTGATTGACCATGGGTTAGTTGGCCGGTAAAGAATACTCGTTTTATTTCCTTCTCATCTTTCATTGCTTTTTTAAAGAATGTGATCTCAGGATTTGAATCAAAACAATAAGGATTATAATGAAATGATTTAGAGGCATTTTCTGTGTCAAAAGCATCAAGAACCTTATCAAGGGTTGCTGTAACACATTTAAAGCCTTCTTGACCTTCTGGAGGCTCATTAACAAGAGATATTTCTTGTTCATACGAGGTTTGTTTCTCTTCGAGGTCCCAAAAATGATTAAATAGTTTTGGAATAATGACATCATGAATGATTTCATTATATTTGTTGACCATTTCAAGAATAGCATTGATACCATCTTCTGATGTTTCAAGCAATGTTTCTATAAGTAAAGATGGTTTCCCTATGTAAGCACTGCAAAGCGAAACAAGCATCATTTCTGAGTAGTTAGTTTGGCGCTTTTTGATATCTTCTTTATAAGTATGATTACCTAGATTTTTAAGCCCTTCCATAGTTGTGACGGTTGCAAGGTACTTGTGTGTGTCAACGGTGTTTAAGGCAAAATCAATGCCATCTTTTGCTAAGACTTTTTCTTTTAATTCATAGGTTCGTTGAACGCGTTTGATTTTGAGTTTTTCTAGTGGAAGCTTGACTTTGAGCGTAATAATTTCTTTATCAGATGCATCTTTATTGCCGAAATTTTCTAGCTTCATGTTGAAGTTTGCTTCGAGTTCTGAGGCCAAAATCTGTTCATTTTCTGATGAAAGATAAACATGACCGTTGAGTTGTGCCGGTTCGACCGCTCTAAGACATCTCATCGTTGCTTGTAATACGAATATTTTTGACTGAGGTTTTCGATAAAGTGCCGTTGAAAAAAGACTGCGACAGTTCCATCCCTCTTGGCCTTTGTTGACTAAAAGTATGAATTGTTTTTCGCTTGCAGGGGTATCGAGGTTTATAAACTCACGTATGTCATCGTTAGTGGTAAGTTTTGGATCACCAACATTTACTAAGATCTTGCTTGTATCAATGTTGAGTTCATCTAAGACCGCTTCCAATGCTGGCTTCAAATCGTTTTCAAGGATATCGATGCTTGGCGCGAAAAAAGCAATCTTTGGCAGCATGTTTTCAAATCGTTTGCCTGCAAATTTAGTCCAAAAATCGCTGATGACTTGTTTCACAAAATCCGATTCACCAACGTTGTCATAGGCTTTTACAATAGGATTTTTGAGATATTTTTTTTCAATCGCATCTTTGAGTGAGTAAGCATAAACGACTTCAGGGATCAGCTTGTTGTTTACATAAGGCGTACCCGTGAAGTTATAGCATCCAACGACCGTCGTCTGCTCTGAAATCGCATCGATAGAGGCCTTAAGCTTTTTCATGCTCCCTTCTAGTGTCGTCCCAAATGCATGGTGGGCTTCATCAACATAAATTGCCAAGTTGTCCAACCGTAAAAGCTTCTCAAAGCGTTGATTCTTGGTTAGGTACTTGTCGTCTATCAACACAACATTGTCGAGGTCAAGCATTGCATCCATGTCTTCGAGAATACTCAGAACATCAGAATCCATCAATTTTTTGACAGCACTGACTTCGGTTGCTTTTTCTTGCAATGATATTTTTTGTTGATTAGTAATAATGATATTAAAATCACTTCCATCAAGTGTATTGAGTTGCGTACTGGTGTCTGCAAGGAAGTGAAACTTGATTTCACTGTTGATAAAGTTCCGATACTCAGGCGGTATAACAAGTGATTTATCAAAAGTAATGATCTCACGTAGCGACTCAAGAACGGTTCTGTCGGGAGCAAATACAAGCGCATTATGTGCATACAGCTTATCTTTTGGAAACTTGTTCGCCAAGATGAACTCATAGAAAATTGTCGTGGCCATGAGGATCGTTTTACCTGTTCCCATGGTAAGAGCGAATACATAGTCGGGATAGTTACGTTTTAATTGCTCTAATTGTTTTTTGAGATCTTTATAGTAGCCATCAAAGAGCTTTTGCTCATCTTCTACGAAATTGAAAACTCCTTGCTTTCCTTGTGTAGTAGAGATAGCTAGTTCCTCTTGCTCATAAAGATGGGTAAACACATCAAAAACTTTCTTGTTTTCAAAAAACTCTTTCATGAAGACATAGATTTCAAGTGCTTTAAATTGAGGTTCCCTTAGATATCCGTCTTCGTTGTAATCCAAATAAACTTTTGTGACACGGCGATATTTTTTTTTGATCATACCCTTGTTGCGTTCGTAATAAGCGAGCAAGTTCGTAAAGAGTGAGTACTGATCGATGTCAGGCTGTGTTGATTGAGATTTTTTCTTAGCCATTTGACATGACCTCAAAATAGGTTTCTGATACTAAATCTGTAATTTTGATCGCTACGGTTCCTCGGTCTTCTGGTAGCTCATATTCACCTAAAACCAATTCTTTTTTGTCAGGAATATCAACAATTTTTGGTTCGAATACTGACCCGTCATAGTTGGTGTCAATCATGATCGATTCTACCATTTCACGGTAATCTTCAACTTCAGTACCATCTTGGCGGAGTTTTTCAAGCAAGCTATTCGGATAGAATTTTTGAATCTTGAGTTGATTGCCATCTATGACAATTTGGGCTTCAGATTCACGTTTAAAAACAAGTTCGGAACCGTCTTTTAAGATGTCATATATATCGATGTTAATATTGTATGGACATTCGTTCTTGAAATGGCCTTTAATATCAGGATCATGCCCCATACATACCAGCAGAATATCGTCCACTTTGGCTTTGCTATTTTCTTTTGAAAGCTCTTCGTATGCTTTATAATCGAGGTTCATAATAAGATTAGAGACATCGGCCTTGGTTGCAATACGATTTACTGGCATAATCTTGACCTTCTGGCCATCTTTCATCCCATCAAAGTAGCTAGAGTTTCCAAGTGGATCGATTTCGAGTGCTTCTATGAGAAGGTCTTTGGCCTGTACTGGATTTCTGAAGACATCGTAGTTGTTCACATTGAATACTTCAAAGCCACACCCCTTGTATTCATCATCTTTTATTAGATCTAAGTATTTATTTTCATCTACTATATTTAAGAGGCGTTTTGTAGTAGTTTGAATAGCACCAAGATTAATATCTGCACCTATAAAGCGTCTACCTAGTTTTTGTGCAGCAGCCATTGTTGTTCCTGAACCCATAAAGCAGTCTAGAATAATACTAGATTGATTTGAAGACATTTTAATTATTCGCTCAAGTAAAGCTTCTGGTTTTTGTGTGGGATAGTCTAACCGTTCGTGAGATTGTGATGCAATTACTGGAATATCTGTCCACAATGAATTAACTTCATATCCTTGCCATTCATCCAGATATTGTTTCCTTCTAATTCTTCCATCTTTGTTGCTAGGTAGCAATAATTTTCCTTCGTCATAATACCTTTGCATAACTTCTGGTTTAACACTCCACCCATTTCTTCCAGGTTTATATCCCATAAAATCGTACATCAAAGTTGGCCTTGGAGCAGGTGCATTTAAAGCTGTTGACTGATACTTTCTTCCGTTTGCATCAGTTTGATTAAAACTACTTTTTATATATTCTTCTGCACCATGCTGCGTGAATTGACTATTAAAAATTTTATCATCTGTTTTAGAATAGACGAGTAAATAATCAACTATATTTTCAATTCTATTTGCGTCAGGTGACGTTTTACTCATCCTTCTTTTCCAAATAATTTCATTAACTAAATTTTTTTCGCCAAATATTTCATCCATGATGCATCTTAAATGGTGAACTTTATGCCAATCACAATGTAAATATATTGAACCTTGATCGGAAAGCAATTCCCGCAATAAAACTAACCTCTCATACATAAATTGAAGATATTCATCATTTGACCACATATCGGTATATTGTTTCTCTTCAAACATAGAAGTATCATTTGTAACTTCCATTCCTTTTAGATTGATTTTTTTCTTGTAATCTGCTTTAGAATCAAATGGTGGATCGATATAAATCAAATCAACTTGACCACGATACTCTTTCAAGAGATGTGACATTACTTGGATATTGTCACCCCAAAATATCTTATTAAGCCATCCGTTGATATCTTCACCATGAACTTCTTTGAGTTGCGCAGGAAAATATTTAGTGCCTTTAAAAGGTCGCTTCCCCTTCCAGTTAAGCATAGGAAACCCTTTAATAGGCTCGAATTTATATTCTGCTACTTTCTCTAAACTGGTATCTAATTCTAAATTTTGTGACTCCACTGTTATCTCCTAAAATATACTGCTTTTACATTTTTCTTCTGGTTTTGTTCTTGTGCAATAGTGTTTAAAATCACATTCTTTACATAAGTCCAGCGGTCTTGCTGATAAGGTATAATCTTTATTCTCTATTTTATCCACAACCTTATCAAACGATGCTAAGGTCTTCTCAATGGATGAGCTATTCTTGATATAGCTGATCTTCGGATCGCCTTCCGTCTCCCCTGTATAGTAAAGATGCATCTTGGAGACAGTTTTGCCATATTTTTCCTCTACGATATGAGCATACACTTCCAGCTGTCTTTGATAAAGCTCAAGGCGGCCTTTTTTTAAATCTTTAGGCTTCTTGGTTGCTTTAAAATCAACAATCTCAACTGTATCATCTTGTCCTTGGATAAGATCGATTACGCCTTTTAAAATATAATCTTTACGTAGCACTGATATATCAACTTCGGCGGCAACAATGTCTTTGAATTTGGTCTGATTGCGCTTATAGTAGTTCATGACATGTCTAAGTGCTGCTTTTAACGCCCCTTTATCCAAATATGCGTTTTCCTTCAATGCGAGTAGATTATAGTTTGTATTTAACCACTCCTCTATGCGCCATTCTGGGATTGGTTTAAAATTATTCTTGAATGTATCAGTATGTATATCCTCTATGGTCTGATGCACTAGTGTACCAAATATAATCGTACCCGATCTGGCAGGGGTAAATTCCAACTCTCTATAAAACTTGTATTGGAGTGGACAATTCTCATAAAGAGCAATGTCTGAGGTAAAACTATACTGATGGTTGATTTTGGCTTTTTTAACGCTTTCCAGTTCAAGCTTCACATCTTTTAGTGTTTCTTTTTTCCATGAAGGAATTTTCAAAAGGGTGCTTGCTAGTGCTTTTGAAGGTATCGGCCACGATCCTGTTGGTCGTATCATATCAGAGAGTAGGAGTAAATTCTGTGCTCTTGAGAAAGCGGTGTAGTAGAGTCGTGTAAAATCAAAATCTGCAATCATCTCATAGGGCTCAAACTCTTTTTTGGCCATAAACGGTAATAATTTATCATCCAGTTCTTTGTGCTGTGATCTTGGCTTATTATGAAGCCCTGTCACGATGGTTACGGGGAATTCCATCCCTTTGGACTGATGAATTGTCATGAACGAAATAGCACCTGATGGAGCTAACACTTCACCGTCTTCATACTCACTAATCCCGCCTTGATATAAATAGTGCAGGAAAACAGAGAAATAGTTTTTCAACACACTATCGAGCTTTGATTCGCTAAGGACGGAAACATAGTAGTATCCTTCGAATTTAACAGTTAAGTCTATGAACATTGAGAGATTTCTGGTGGCCAATGAGCTATTTGTTAAAAAATTTGCAAACGGTTCAAATTGAATCAACTTATAGATAAGAGAGGTAATACTATCATCTGTAGTTTGCCCCTTGTCTATCTGGGTGTAGATTTTAGCTTGGGTTCTTATGAATAGTAGCAGTTCGGGATCGGGATTGTTTTTAATGTAGCTCTGAGCCGTTAACAAACATTTTTTGATATAGTAGTCTTTAATTGTATCAGTTTCATAGATATCACCACGCTGATACGAATCGATAAACCTTTTGAAAATGATCAGCAAAAATCCTATAATGAGTTTAATCTCATCACGTTGGAAGTAAAAATCCGAACGGGGTGAAAAAACAGGAATTTGATTCTCTTCCAAGAATCCAATAAGATTTTTAATTCGATCGCCTTTAACAGAGTTTGCCAAAAATGTAATCTGATTTAGGTCAGCAAGTGTATTGGTAGCTTGAAGATACTGAATAAATTCTAAGACACCTTGATTCCAAGCCTCTTCCTCTTCGACCATTAGCTTTAAGACGGACGGATACTTAACAAACTCTTTGTCTTTGGGTGGTTGAATCGTTTTGTCATGACGATAGGAAACACCGTCTTGAGTCCAGGTTTTGCTTTTGATGTAATCATTGTAAAAATCTATTATTTTCTCATGAGAGCGGTAATTGGTTTCTAACTTTACGACCTTACAATCATCAAATTTATTTGAGAACTCAAGAATATTTCTAACCGTTGCTCCTCTAAACCGATAAAGAGACTGATCATCGTCACCCACAACACACATCTTTTTGCTCTTCGAAGCGAGCTTCAAGAGGATCATTTCTTGAAGGGTATTTGTGTCTTGGTATTCATCGATCATAAAATATTCGATCTTATTTTGAATCATTTCTATCACTTCTGGATGTTCAGTTATGAGGCGATAAAATTCCTTTTCAATAAGAGCGAAGTCTATGCAGTTTTCTTCTATCATCAAGTGATAGTAGTAGTCGTATGCTTTTGCGTATACTCGTAGTTCTTCATCGTTTGATACAGCCAATAGGGCCGTATCAATATTCTCCTCGGTAAATTTATTAAAGAGTGCAATTAGAACTTCTGTGCGAGCCCAGTTGTCTTTTGGCTTGATGAATTCTGCCAACTCTGGTATTTTTTTAAATATTCCATAGATGTGTCTGTATACATAATACTTTTGGTCAAAGTCATCGAGAATAGAGTAGCTGCGTTTAAAAACAGAATATTCAAGATGTTCATCAATGAGCTCTAAAAATATACTATGAAGTGTTCCGATATAAAAGTCGTTGACGTTAATCTTTAGTCCATGTTCAAGTATTTTATTCGAAATACGTGTTAGAAGCTCTTTCGCTGCTTTTTCGGTAAAAGTTGAGATGAATATATTCTCAGGCAAAACCTGCTTCTCGACAAGAATGTGGACAATGCGCTCTGTAAGAGTAAAGGTTTTTCCTGAACCTGGCCCTGCAACTATTAGAAGTGGCTGTTCTGTGATTTCTACGGCTTGTTTTTGCGGTGTTGATAACAAATCGGACGCCCCATCATTAAATATAATTAAATAATACAATCCATTTGCTAAAATTCTCAAAAGAGAATAGATACAATGATTAGTATTAGCTCCTTTTTGTTGTTAGTTTCGCACCTTTTTCATTTTCGTGCCAAGCCAGTTCAGTCTCCAGTTCATAAAGAGCAGCACATCATCTTCAACGAACTTATTTCTCATTTCTGCAAATTTATCCATATAAAGTTTCATTAGTCCTGCAAGGAGCTACTTCAGACATCAGAGTATCAAATAGGCAACGATTATTTCAATTCAGTAGAAAGTGGATGTACTGTCAATCTCATCCAAACGTACACCGATATTCCTCGCGCCATCTACTGCAGCCATGCCAACCTTCAGTGTTAATCCACGGGAATAGATAGAAATAGTAGCTACAGACTTATGCCCCATCTGTGTTTTGACTTCCGTTTCTGATGCACCCTCCAATAAAAGGTTTGTAGCAAAGGAATGTCTACCTTTATGAGGAGAGATAATCTTCGGATTTAATCCAGCAAGCTTTGCATCCTTCTTCATCGCCTTGTAGATGGCCATATAGGACAAAGGGTCTCCAGGCACAGTAGTACCATTCTTATTTTTGGCTGGTCTTTCAGCAGTGAATATTTCGTGGTGTTTATTGCTGTTTTCATATCGCATAGTCCTAATATACCGCGATACCTTTTCTGCCAATAACGTCCTAATCCAAACAGGGCGTCCCTCAGATTTTGGCTGTTTACGCTGATCCTTGTTGTAGGAAACATAAACATGAAAACAGAAAAATTCTTCATCGCCTGCTCTTGGAACATCATAGAATTCTTTATAGTCAATATTAAAAAGCTCACCTATCCTCACCCCCGACTCATAGAGGAATTGGTAGATCAATTTATTTCGCCCAGAAGCCACATTCATCAATTGCGCCCAATCATCAATTTCAACAGCTTTAGACTTAGGGTCATCTTGCGCTGGAATACGCATTCTCGGTATATCAAAAGACAATCCGTAAAGCGGCTTGATGAAATTCATCAAGAACTGTCTTGCATCCCTCTCTCTCAATGCAATAGTGCTCTTTTTGAGGTTATTCTTTTTTCTCTCAACATCATCACCCCTATACATCTTGTCAGATGCAAGCCACTGCCTGTACTCCATAAAAATCTCATAGGTCATAAATCTAACATTAATATACAAATAGTCTAGGTATTCAAATAAAAGGCGAAGGGAATATGCTACACGTTCTTGTGTATTTAAAGAGTCTTTATAATTCTCATGGATATATCTATTGGCTATCGTGACAGGCTGATCATTGTCATTAAACAAAAACCATCTTTCCCCTTGACCAATATCAAGCTTAACAACCTCAAACTTTGAATGCATCATACGATATCCCCAGTACCATCAAACTACCACATCTTTAGTGTCTCATTTTCATTATAGCTAAAAGTTGTATGATTATGTAATTAAGGAGGCTATATGCAATATACTATATGAAGTCTCAAACTGGGTTTACTTTCCCACTTCAATAATGACGAGGGTGTCGGGGCCGTATTTGGCTTCACATGCCGTTTGGAGCTCAAAATAGATTTCGGAGAGGAGCTTAGATTTATCCTGTAACAGTGCTCCGATCTCTTCCGTAGTCATTCGCGCTCCGCAGTGTTCCGTCATTCCCAACTTGATTGGGAATCCATCTCAAATTTAATAATTTTATTATAACGAAGGGGGGCTAAAAAGAGGCTATATCGAAAAATACTATGAATATTTTTACATACTTTTTTTTTACTACTTTAATTTTTCCAAACTTCAATTCCAGCCCAAAAGACTGGGTGCATATTTGGATTTTGTCGAAGATACTCTTTAATGGCTATATTTATAACTTCATCGATATTTCTATCCATTTCGATAATCTTTTCAAATATCTTTAATGATGGCTCTAAAAACACATCCCATCTACATAAAACCGCACTATTGATATTTTTTGAAAGAACACTACTGATTATTGTATTGCTTGTTTCATGCTCACCAACTGATAATGAACCTCCACTACAACTTAGAAAAGCCATACACTCCAATCCATGAATAAATTTAAAATCATCTATTGTATAAGTTTTTTTCTCACCCTCGATAGATAATGCACCTGTTAATATATTTTGATTACTCCCTTGAATACCATGACTGATTATTAAAAGTGAATTTGTTTGATTGCTTTCCATTGCACTAGTAATACTAGAGAAATTATTTTCAAAATTTTCAATATTTTTTTGACTTCTTATTTGACTTTCACTTATCCATTGATCCGTTTCAATAAATTGCATATCTGTTTTTTTTCCGAGATTTGCAATACTAAACGCACATGTGGTATTTATTTTTTTATCAAGAAAGTAATGTCTATTCATTAAATTCACTATAGAATCAACTTCCTCAACTAACCATTTATCGTATATACGAATTAAATTGGAAGAAATAAAAGGCAAAGATAGGTCATGATTTATATAAATTTTTTTATATTTATTGCTCGTTATATACCCAAGCAAAGGCTTAAAATAATACAAAGATAGATTGGAATATGACTCTTCTATCTTTTTTATATCATATTGTGTGCTTGAGGTAAAAGTTTGAATTTGATGAGCTAAATTATCAACATCTTTTTTATCAAATGAACCCTTATTATTGATAAAACCAAAATCAATAAAATCATTTGTAATAACAAAATAGCATATAAATATTTCTGTATCAATATATTGATAATATATTTCGTCTGTCTCCATTTTCGATTGGATTATCGTTATCGGCACTTCTTCATAAAATGAATCATTCATATAAATAGGATGTTTTTCTTCTAAAATTCTTCTAAGTTCAGCATAACGTTGACTTTTTTCTTTATATTCTTCACTTAAAAATGCTTCTTTAAAATTTTTAACACTATATTGTGAAAGTTCCTCAAGCAATTGCAAATATTCTTTTTCAATTTTTTCTAATTCTATGGTTACTTGTGCACCTGACTTATTAATCTTTTTTTCTTTTTGAGTTCGCAATGATAAATAATCAAATGCATTTAATATATTTTGAATTATTTTAAATTCTTCAATTTCATTTAAATACATCTGACCTTTGAATACTATAATATTTACTCTCAGATAGAGTTCATATATTATTCTGCTTTCATCTGATATAAAAGCTCTTTCATACGTATTTTTCAGATTTTTTCTTTTTTCTTCTAAATCCTGAATAGAAATAGTCAAAAGTTTCAAAGATGTTTTCCACCGTTCTACTGGCGAATATTTGTTATCTGAACCCATAAAAATCAATTCAGCAAACCAGTTTAATAGCTTAGCCCTTTGATCTTTTCTCATCACAAGTGCATGTATAAGATTCTCTATATTGTTCATAATCAAATCAAAATCAATAGTTAGGTGTTTTGATTTTGCAGTTGCAAGAACATAATGATAAAAATCAAAAGCCCATTGAGCATCATAGTTCTGAGGATTATAAACTTTATAACCAAATAGAGAATAGATAGTATTCCAATCTTCTTTAGCAATATATTCGTACACCTCATCTTGCTGTGCATTTTTAGGAATCAGTCTTTTAAAAAATTGAATAAAAAAATCAAAGTCACTTTCAGAGAATAAATTTCTATTACTTTGAACCCAAATGTTAAGCACGCCTAGTCCATCTTCAAGCAATGGTACAATCTCTTGAATCTCTACAAAATATTCAATGGTAGTTGCAATACAAGCAATACCTTCTATTTCTTTTCCATTTTTATATTGAGCCATACCCCACGAAAGTGTTCCTAGAAGCCTTGCTATTTTTGAATTTTTCTTATCATCAATTCTATTGGCGAAGTACCATAAAGATATTGAATGATTGTTTGCAAGTTGCATTTCTCCGATATACATAAAAAAGTTTGCTATGTAATATCGAATCCAAATTTGCTCTAAAACATTTTGAGATTGTGATACAAGAGCTTCTGCTGATTCTTTAAATATTGTTATTTGTTCATAAGACAAATTACCACTCTTATAAAACCTAATCATCTCCAGTAATTCATTTTCTTTGAATTCATTAAATATTGCAGATTTGTTAATATCATCAACATGGATTTGGCTGTCAATTTTTCGTAAAATCGTTATAACTTTGCTACTTAAATATTTTTTCCAAGTTTGTTTTGTTTGAGAGTTATCTAGAAAGTCTTGCCAAATTAAATAGCCCTTATCATCATACGTAAGAATTAATAAACTATTAAAAAGCTCATTAACTCTCATTATTGGAAGTCTATCTGGATACTTTCTTTGGTATCCAGTCTTAATTATTTTGTTCGAATAGCCATGATTACCAAGTAATTTCATACGATATTTTGCGGCATCTACTGCATGAATATTGTTGCAATGTTTTAAAACATTTTTAAAATGGTAATAGGCTTGATACGGGCTACTGTAAACTTCAAACCATATTCTTCCAAGCCTATAATTTTTTTCAATTTCTAAAACTTCATCATCATATCCAGCTAATACACTTAAAATTTGTTGTTCAGCTAAATTGCCATTAGTAGGTTTATCTTTTTCAATTTTTAGAATCTCCGACAATAACAAATGATATGGCATACCACTGATACTAAAAAGTTGCTTTCTAAATTCTATGGCTAAATCAAAAGTCTTATCTTTTGTAAAATAATCAGCACATATCTCAAGTGCTTTGACATCCCTAGTATCTATTTCAAGAATATGCTCATACACATTTTCAAATTTATTTAATTGTATTGCCGTTTTTAGTAAAAGAGTATTCAAGCCAACTAGCAAAGGATTTTCTTGAAATAATATATTTGCAATAACATCAGCTTCATGATGTTTTTCATCAAAATAATACAAATCAGCCAATTGTTTTTTTTCACTGCTATGTAATATTCCAAAATTATCTTTCAAAAATTCAATCGCTTTATCTTGAAATCCATGCTGTAACCAGATCATAACTTGTAAATTTCTAATTGATAACTGACTTAACTCTGATTTATATTTTTTAAATACATCCATTGCCTCTTCATAAGTTGTGTTTTCTAATTCTTCAAATATTATTTTTTGCATATTTTTCGAATCATCATCTTCATACTTTATACTTAATATTTCTATATCGTATTCTTGTAATTCAGAAGTTATTCTTTCACTATTGGATATATCTGCTTGAAGTAGAAAAAGAAAATGAAAGTTAAATTGTTTGCATAAATATTCTATATATGTAATAAGTTGTACAGAATCTATATTTTCATAAGAATGATAATTAAAAAGTTTTGTTCCACTTTTTATTTGAAAATTACTTTGTGTAGTATTTAAAAATATTTTTTCTAATCCTATGATCAAAACAATACTTTCTTCTTGTAAAGTTGATAGACTTGAATGAAGCTCATATACAGATTTAGTTTTTGGTGAATAAAGTTCAAAACTATCGAAGCCATAATTTGAAGATAGTCGTTGAATTTCTTCAAAATTCAATGTTTCTTTTTCATAACTTATTATAAGAACATTATGATTTTGAACACCATTTAGTATGTTAAAAATTAATTTTTCAGATAAATTTGTGCTGTTTAAAATGAGCGTTTTTTGGCGTTCGATTTGTTTCATAAATACCTTTTTAAATATATTACTATGAAAGTTCAATAGAGTAGCTAAAAACTTTATTAGACTTATTTCATAACCTAATTTTTAGATAAAGCTGGATTCCCGATCTAGTCGGGAATGACAAGAAAAGTTAATCCCTACCCTCAGCTTCATCGGCAATTTTCTTTAATGCTTCTTTAACATTGTTAACCTATAATTATCACTGTAATTCGCCTTCGGGCAGCTCTGCTTACTTCGTAGGCAGAATAATTTCTCCACAAATTCTCGCCCATTCAACAATCAAGTGTAATACAATTATTTTTATTTAATATCGCATCCAAGCACACTAAAAATTAAATTGATATGACAATTTGACAGATTTAAATTGTAGAAATAAAAAAGCTAAAAGAATAAAGAAAAGTGGTATTCCCGAACAAGTCCAGAATACCACATGAAAAGAAAGAATTTAGATACGTGCGTATGAAACGCTGATACACGCTTTAAGCGCTGCAAGTTCTTTGAGAGTTTTATCGTTGACGACAGAGTCAACCATGATAACGGCAAGAGCTTCACCGCTTTTATTGCGACCGAGGCGGAAATCGGCGATATTGACTTCATGTGCGGCAAGCAGTGTACCCACTTGACCGATAACACCCGGTACATCGGTATTTTTGAAAAGGATCATATTCCCTTTCGGTTCAACATCGATACCGAAACCGTTGATATCAACGATACGCTGTACATCGTCATTAAACATCGTCGCACTGATTTCGATTACATTTTTATCGGTAGTAAGTTTGACGGTTACAAGGTTTTTATAGACAGGACTTGCAGGAAGTTCTTCTGTTTCAATCTTGATTCCACGCTCTTTTGCAACGAAATCGGCATTAACATAATTAATCGTATCACCTGAAATATCAGCCAAAGCACCGACAGTTACAAATGTTGCAAGTGAATTGACATACTCAGCAATATCACCGCGGCCGCTTACTTTGATCGAAACAATCGGTGCTTTATTCATTTGAGAAGCAAGGAAACCGATTTTTTGCCCCATTTCGAGGAAAGGTTTTACAAATGACGGGATTTTAGTCTCATCGATCGGTAAGTTCAATGCATGAGGATATGCAATCCCTTTTGCCGCTTCGATCGCTTGTTGAGCTGCTTCCACACCGATGTTGTATTGAGATTCGAATGTATTTGCCCCTAAGTGCGGAGAGACACAGATATTATCCAAATCAAGAAGTTTATTATCGATAGCGGGTTCTTTGTTAAATACATCAATTCCGGCAAATCGGATTTTTCCTGATTTAAGACCGTCATAGAGTGCATCTTCGTTGTACAAACCGCCGCGTGCACAGTTGATTAGAACAACACCGTCTTTCATTTTAGCAATTTCATCCGCACCGATCATACCAACCGTCTCTTTGTTTTTCGGAGTATGGATCGTAATGATGTCACAAGCCAAAATATCATCAAAGTTTGTTGTATATTTAGCACCCAAATCGGTTGCTTTAGACGGGTGAATATATGGGTCATACGCAATAACATCCATTTCAAAGGCTTTAGCGCGGATACCGACACGGCTTCCGATATTACCGAAACCGATAACTCCCAGTTTTTTACCTTTTAACTCATATCCGTACCATTTTTCACGTTTCCAGATGCGTTGATTTTTCAAATGATCGTGAGAGTACGGGAACATACGCATACAAGAGAGCATATGTGTCATCGTCAATTCAACCGCAGCAATAGTATTTGCCGTAGGAACGTTCATTACAATGATTCCCTCTTTTGAACATCCCGGAATATCCACGTTGTCAACACCGACTCCGGCACGAACAATAGCTTTCAGTCCGCGCCCTGCTTGGATAAATTTGTCATCAACATCGGTTGAACTGCGTGTAATTGCAACATCTGCATCAACAAGAAGATCCAACAGTGCAGTTTTATCCATATCAGCAGCAAAAATCATTTCGACTTTATCATCACGGCGAAGGATATTCAAACCCTCTTCATGAATATGATCACATACGACAATTTTAAATTTTTCCATTACTTTTCCTCTGTGTACGGCGATACAGTCGCCGTGATTTGGTAGGTTTTTAGTTT
>NZ_JAQTQR010000098.1 GCF_028712165.1 Sulfuricurvum sp.
CTCTTTATCACTTAACAAATGAGGAAGCAGATAAGACATTTCATAAGTTGATAAAGGCCATTCCGGAGGCCAAGTAAGCTCGTTCCATGCTTTGACAGCAGGTACATCTTTACCGGATTTACCTTGCCCGACCGTTGCACTTCCACCCTTACCGCCGACTGAAATATCATGCCAGTGATACCAACCGGTTCCACCGACATTTCCAATAGCTCCACGTAATCCTGCTACAAAGAAGACTGATTTACCAGTCATCCATCCGCCTCGGTTACCTGCAGCTGTTGCACGCCAGACATAGGTTGAAATCGCATCTTCTGCCCAGATAAACATCTCAAAAAGTTTTTCGAGTTTATAGGCAGGAATATGGGTCTCTTTTACTGCAAATTCAAGAGTATATGGTGAATACATCTCTTTTAACAATTCAAGATAGCTTTCAAAATCACGCCCTTCAGGAGCTTTGGAAATAAATCCTTTACTTACCATAAAGTTGAGATATTCACTGTCGTTCATCAATGTATCCCAGTTGAACCAACGCTTAACAAACGCTTTGTTTACTAGGTTTTCATGCAAAATACGATTTGCAAGATAGAGGTAAATTGCTGATTCAGTTCCAGGCCATGGTGCTAACCACAAATCTGAAATACCGGCAGAGTTTGAAAGACGCGGATCCATAACGACCAACTTCGCCCCTTTTTTACGTGCATCGGCAATATATCCTGCCGCTTGCTGGAAATAGTGCCCAGCATCCGCAGCATGTGATGAGTTTAGGAAAATGAGTTTTGCATTTCCCCAGTCCGGACTGGTACGGTCATCATTTGCAAAATGAATCGCCGGTGTACGCCCGTTTGCCGAACAAATATTGGTATGTGAGTTATAAGAATCCAGTCCCAAGGTTTCCCAAACTTTAGCCACAAATCCGTTTTCATTCGGGCGACCGACATGATACATAACTGATTTGCGAGAAAGTTCATCACCGTGACGGATGGTATCACCCATTTTCTTACCGATAGTGCTCATAGCTTCGTCCCAAGTGGTACGAATCCATTTCCCTTCTCCGCGTTTTGAACCCGGGGCACGTTTTAGTGGGAAAGGGATACGATCGGGATCGTACATTTGCGATTGCGTAGCATACCCTTTTGCACAGTTACGACCACGTGATCCTGCATGAAGCGGGTTCCCCATATATTTACGTACCGTCAACGTTTTTTTATCAACCCATGCTGTCAATCCGCATGACGCTTCACAGTTTGAACATGCAGTAGGAATAACCATAAAATCATGAACTAAAATACCGTCAGGATTCTCTTCACTTCGTACACCATGGCGATTGATACCGCCGCGTTTCCAATCTGTACCGTCAAGCTCTTGGAAATTATCCCACTGATCGAGCGGAGGATAAAATGACAAAGTGTCAGGTGTATTGGTAAATTTACTTGCTTTCACCGATTCTGCCGCAGCGTCGGTTGAAAATACACCCTTCGCAATCGCGGCACCGGCTACAGTGAGAGCGGTCCCTTTTAAAAATGTTCTTCTGCTTTCTAAATACATCATAATCTACCTCTTAGCTCATATTTAACAATTGGGGAATAACAAGCCAAACATGTTTGCTCACCCACAAACCGACTAGTGCCGATACGGCTGCGATTTTCAACAAATAATAAGATTTGTTTTTCAAGCTCAAGCATACTAATGCCATCGGAACCAAGAATGCCATTACTTGGCCGATCCAGAACATTGCAGTGTATTCGCCGCCTTTGACAAATGCCAACGTTGCTGCAACTTCTTCGGCTTTCATAGCACCGAAAATATACTCAGACATGTAAAGGATAAATGCGGCGAAAGCACTTAGACCTAAAATGATTGCAAGGTCTTTTTTGATTGCATCCGAGAATTTGTTTCCGCCAAGCAAAATCATTGTAGCAGAACCGGCCAAGAATGCCGCCAACATCATCTGTGCAGATTCAGTCGGCATTTGCCACAATTCACGAGCTGTTGCCTCTGCCATCAAACCTGCTGTATATAGCGTAACCGGAATACCCAATACAACTGCCCATCCGAGGAACTTGTCGTACATTGCTTCGTCTTTTTTCAAATAAATAGCATATGCCATTGCAAAAAGAAGTCCCACAAAACCAGTTGCCATCCATGCACCGATTGTAATCGCAGACGTCAAATGAGGATGTGCGAAAATGTGCCAGAAACGGAACATTTGATGTAAATCAATGACTGTAAAGAATAAGAAAATATGGATAAATACAATCGAAACGACTACGACCGGAAAACGGATAAAGCCGGTTTGCTCCGGATATTTTTTCAACAAGAAAAATGCGAGGAAAATAATACCTGTTCCAACACTTTTCGCCCACATATTCATTGTAATAATCCAACCCCACACGATCCCTGGAAGAGCAACGTCAAGAGTTACAACCGCATGGGTTGCCGCTAATGTTTCATGTACCATCAGTGATGTCCTCCTACAGGGAGATGAGTTAGTTTATTAAAGAGTTGATGTCCCTCTTCGCGCACAGAAGCCAATGGATTCAACGTCACGTTACCGCCGCCTACATAGAAGTGGTGAGGGTCTGTCCCTTTTTCCGGTTTACGTACTTGTACGTTGCCTTCATGCTGTTGAATGTATTTACTGATGTTGGAGGTCGGATCGTCCAAGTCACCGAAAATATTTGCCTCTACCGGACATGCTACAACACATGATGGCATCATTGCACTTGCAATGCGGTGGGCACAATACGTACATTTATCCGCCGTTTGCGTTTGCGGATCAATATAGATCGCACCGTAAGGACAAGCCATAACACATCCTGCACAACCGATACAGCGCTCTTTGTCAATATTAACAATACCGTTTTCGATATAGTGCAAAGCACTTACCGGACAAATGCGCTCACACGGTGCATTGGCACAATGATTACAGCGAAGCGGAGTAAATGTTCGCTTCGTTTCAGGGAATGTCCCCACATCAACATATTTTACGCGAAGACGCCATGTACTAAGCGGAACTTCGTTTTCCACTTTACACGCAATCTCACAGCCCTTACACCCCATGCAAAGGTGAAGGTCTACCAAGAAACCTAACTGCATATATTTCTCCTTGATTCCTATCTCACGTTACTCGATTTTCATACATAAGTGATATGAATAATCTTTATTTGATACCATGATTATAGGCATTTGACGGCATTACTGCTGCGTTGATAGTAACCAAATAAGCTTTAACTGAAACTAAAAGAGAACCCTGTTTTGCTATAACTTTTTGATATTTGTAACCATTTGGAGATTTTCCCGGAGATGGGAAAATTTTATTGAATATGATATAAAGTTTTATTGATTTTAGTTATCTAAACGGCAGCGGACAGATGCTTCATGCGCACCTAAACCTTCCGTATTGGCAATCAATGCACATGCTTCACCAATCTCATTGATAGCCTGACGCGAGAAAGAAATAATAGAAGATTTTTTCATAAAGTTTTCAACACCTAGAGGTGAATAAAACCGTGCAGTCCCACCGGTCGGTAGTGTATGATTTGGACCTGCGACATAGTCCCCGATTGCTTCGGGAGTATAGTGACCTAAAAATATAGCTCCGGCATGCTTAATAGAGGGGAGTAATGCAAAAGGGTTATCGGTTGCTACTTCTAAATGTTCAGGGGCTATCTCATTCATGAGGTTGACTGCTTCTTCCATCGTTTCTGTCACAATGATTGCGGCACGTTCTTCGATCGATTTACGGGCGATAACTTCACGAGGAAGTTTTTTCAACCATACTTCGATCTCTACAGCACATGCGTCAGCAAATTTCTGTGACGGTGTAATCAATATGGAACTGGCCATCTCATCATGTTCAGCTTGAGAAAGCAGATCAATCGCGATATGCACCGGATTGGCCGAATCATCCGCCAATACTCCGATCTCGCTCGGTCCTGCGATCATATCGATATTTACTTCGCCGAACACCATTTTTTTGGCCGTTGCCACAAAAATATTTCCAGGTCCCGTAATAACATCGACTTTTGGAATCGTTGCAGTACCGTACGCCATTGCCGCAATCGCACTTGCACCGCCGACTTTAAAGACTTCCGTGACACCGCATAAATGACACGCTGCCAATAAAAGCTCATTCGGTTCATTATCCGGAGTGGGAGTCGTAACGACGATATGTTCAACGCCCGCAACCTGAGCTGGAATAACATTCATCAAAAGCGAACTGGGATATGCTGCCTTACCTCCGGGAATATAAAGCCCTGCACGGTCAACCGGAGTCACTTTTTGTCCTAATATAGTTCCGTTGGCTTCCGTATCAAACCAACTTTTAGGGAGCTGTTTTTCGTGGTAAGAACGGATACGATCGTACGCTAAATGCAATGATGCTTTAAGTGTCGGTTCCAGTGCCTCATATGCTCGTTTCATATCCAAAGGGTCAATGCGTAAATCGTTACCGCAAGAGGGGTTCCAACGATCAAATTTCTCTATATGACGGATCAGTGCACTATCATCATCACTACGGATTTCATCAATCAGTGTCTTTACGATCGAAGACACATGTTCCATATCCATCTTGCCGCGACCAAGGAGTTCGTTGAATACTGTTTTAAAATTGGCATCACCAGTATGAATAAGTGTCATAATAATCCTTTTTTACTTTCGCGTCGTACTTTTTTTATATTCTTCTTTAACAATATTAAGGGCTTTTAGAAAATCTTCACTTCCTACAGCTCCCATGATCGGCTCAAACATCGGTTCACCATTTGGTTTAATAAACCAGGTTCCCGGTGTCCCAGGGACCTCTAATTGATGCGGGAAAATAGGATTTTCATCAATATAGGCAATGGAGCTGACAAAATCATTATTCAATTTTTGTACTACTTTTGAATCTCTCAAGGTTGTACCTTCATATTGGACACAGTAATGGCAATTATGATTAGAAACAATAAACATTAATGGTTTATTCATCGATTTTGCCTTGGCAATTGCTGTGCTGTAATCTTTTTCCCACTTTATACTTCCGCCAAACAGCGCAAATGCTGAGAATAGAAGAATCAAAACTATTTTTACCATCTTATTTCACCTTTTTTAAAATCTCTTTAGCAATATCGCCAAGCTCTTTATCACTGACATCAATAATAATGTCGGCAACTTTTTTGTAAAGAGCCGAGCGCTCCTCATAGAGTTTTTTAGCTTTTTCAATATCTTGGAACAATGGACGCTTTCGAAGCTTTTTTGCGGCATCCGGATGTGCCAATATACGATTATGTATGGTATCAAAAGGGGCAGACAAATAGACAATTGTCCCGATTTTTTTCAAATTAGGGACTTTAAAAAAGCCCCCTCCCGTGGAAATAAGGGTCCCTTTTACCTCTTTTTGAAGCCAAAGTGCCACTTTACGTTCCAATTCACGAAAATATTCCTCACCCTCTTCGGCAAAGATTTTTTTGATACGTCGATTCTCCATACTCTCGATGATATCGTCCGTATCCAACGCAACCAAACTGGATTGTTTCACTATTTCACGTGCGACAGAACCTTTTCCGACTCCCATAAAACCGATTAGAACGATGTTTTTCATAAATTCTCTACTGTTGGTTTATAATGACGCAATCATATCATGCGTTAACTTAGGAGTGCTTCTTGATCCATATTGACAACCTGTATAAAGGGACAAAGCCCACTGAAAACTATGAAATATTTTCGACGCTTTTTCATAATGAAACACTGAAAATTGAGTCCATCCGTTCAAATATGAAAAGACCGGGAGAGCTCTATGATCAAGACCAAGACGAATGGGTTTTACTCTTAGAAGGAGAAGCCCAACTCGAAATTGCCGATGAAATACGAAACATAAGTCCAGGGGATTACCTATTTCTCCCAAAACATACTTTGCACAGAGTAATCTCCACTTCTGAAAATGCTCTCTGGCTTTGTATATTCAGCTCTTGAACTCGTTGATACGCTCAGACAACGAGTTAGCGACATTTAACAATTGTTTTGAATCATTCTCAATTTGCTCGACACTGCGACGGTTGGATTCGGATACGTCGTTGATCTGAGAAATTTTATCAATAATCCATTCGATATGCCCAACTACTTCAACAGAATCTTTATAAGAACGCTCAGCAACACTTACAGAACGTTCCATTTCAGATGACGTTGTGGAGATTTTCTCTTCGACCTCATTGGAAATGACCGTAAGCTCATTCATATTATCTGCATTTTCACCCATTCTATCACTCACATCATTTACTGCTTGAACAATTGTCCCGACACTGATTTCAATTTCGGTCAAACTTTTTTGGGTTCGCTCCGCAAGTTTTCGTACCTCATCCGCAACAACGGCAAATCCGCGTCCGTGCTCACCGGCGCGAGCTGCTTCAATCGCCGCGTTTAGTGCTAAAAGGTTGGTTTGATCCGCAATATCTTTTATAACGCCGAGAACGTTTTTGACTTGATCCGCATCATTACGCAAAGAGATTAATTGTGAGGCCATCTCATGCTCCGTTTCAATGTACCCTTCTACCTCATGAACAAGCTTATTCAACGCATCCTTCGCCGTCAATAATTCTCCATTGGCATTCGCAACATTACGTTGCGTTTGTTCAGATACTGTAATGGCAGCAGAGAGAATCTCTTTAATAGAATGACTTTTTTGGGTTGTCACTTCAACGATTTGACGTTCTTGTTCTACTCCGCTGGAAATAGTACGCGTTGCATTGGTGATCGTTGTTGCAATCATCGCATTTTGCTGACCTAATTTTTTTACTTCATTTACCGTCTCTTGAACCATAGATACAAAATTATTGACTGCTTTCGCAGCATCGGCAAATTCGTCTTTTTTGACGACTTCAAGACGCTTTGTTAAATCTTTATCCCCACTCACCAAAGCACCTATACGACTTCGTAATCCCTCTAAAGGTGTCAAAACCTCTCGTCCGAAGAAAATATTCATAACTGCTATAAAGACAATGACGACAACACTTAAAGCAATTAGTAATATTGTCTGGGTTTTATTGATTTCGAGATCATTTTTTTCGAGCGAGATTACCAAATCCATAACACCCAACACGTTACCAACCTGCATATTGGTATGACAGGCTAAACATCTCTCCTCAGCAACCAGCGGCTGCAGAAGACGAATTGTATGTACACCGTCAGTGTTTTCAATCACTTGAGGTTTTTTACTTTTAAAAATTTCTTTGATTAAAGGATCATCTGTGAATTTAGATTCTGGGGCGAGCAGATCGATAACGCCTTGAGATTTTTCTACTTTTAATGAGGAGATACCGTCGATTTTTTGCGCTTTGACAATCGTTTCAGCAACGACCGCCGGATCACCGGCTAGCATACTCCCCGTAAGGGTTTGGAAAATCGATTCACTCAGCATATTTAGAGATCGCTTTGCCGTATCATTGGAAAAATCATTAAACGTTGTTGTCAAGTACCAATAAATCGCCCCCAATCCCATAAAACTGAAAAGCAAAGTGGAAAAAATAATTTTAGATTTTACGGTATTGAACATTGAAGACCCCATATTAAAAAATGTTAGGATTATTGTACCGTATATCGGTCACCTTTGTGCGGTAAAGTTACAATTCCTTGTGCTGTTTGCATTTTAATCGGCAAATTCATAGGTCGTCGCATTGATATCGGATCCACTTTGCTGACACTGAAATGAAGATGCGGTCCGCTCGTAAAGCCCGTATTTCCCGAATAGCCAATCAGAT
>NZ_JAQTQR010000026.1 GCF_028712165.1 Sulfuricurvum sp.
TCACTTGCCAGTCAAAAGTGTGACATCGTCATCGGTGCGGCACTTTGGGATGAGGGGAAAGTGTATAACTGCGCACTTTATTTTTCTGCGGGAAAATTGATCCATATCCACCGTAAAAATCATTTGCCGACGTATGGAATGTTTGAAGAAGGGCGCTATTTTGCGGCGGGAGATAAGATAGCATCATTTTCGACATCGTATGGTGAAGCAATAATGGTGGTGTGTGAAGATGTATGGCGTGCAGAGACGATTGCTGCTATCGCTGCATCGGAAGCACAGATTGTGTATGTTTTGGCGGCTTCTCCTGCCCGAGGATTTAGAGACAATGAGCTTGAAATCCAGTCCCAATGGGATGCACTTTTAAAAACTACGGCTTTGCTCAGTCATAATTATGTTGTATTTGTAAACCGTGTCGGATTCGAAGACGGCTTAGGATTTTGGGGGGGAAGCCGTATCGTCTCTCCTATAGGAGAGGTTGAGAAGGTATTAGCGCTTTTTGAACCCTCAAGTGCATCGATTGAAATCAATAACAGTCTCCAAAAAGTGGGACGTTTTTTAGCCAAAAATTTTTGATCAAAGGGAATCAGTGAAAATAGCAATTATGGGGGCAATGCGCGAAGAGATTGACCCGATTTTAGAGAATTTTGAATCGTATAAAACGTTTGAGTATGCCGGTAATGTGTTTTATACATGTACCTACGGTGCTCATGAATTGGTCATTGCGTATTCGAAAATCGGTAAAGTATTTTCAGCTATTACCGCTTCTGTTATGATCGAGCGTTTTGGTGCACAGGCTTTATTGTTCAGCGGTGTGGCCGGAGGGATCAGCAAAGAGCTCAAAATCGGTGATTTGATTATGGCAAGTGCGTTGTGTCAGCACGATGTTGATATTACCGCATTCGGTCATCCGTACGGTTTTATCCCGGAAGGCTCTGTTATGATCGAGACAGACAGCGATTTAAGATCGCTCGCGGCAGAAGTTGCGGTCGATATGGATATTGAGCTTTATGAGGGGATCATTGCAACGGGAGATCAGTTTGTTGCATCATCTGAGCGTAAAGAGTGGATAGAAAAAACGTTTAATGCGGATGCCTTGGAAATGGAAGGGGCGAGTGTAGCCTGTGTATGCCATAACTTCGGAATACCGTTTTTTGTACTTCGGGCGATTAGTGACAGTGCTGATGGCGAAGCAGGGGTCGATTTTGATACCTTCTTGCAAAGTTCGGCACAGGTCAGTGCAAAATTTATTTTAGAGATGGTAAAACGCATTGGCGATTAAACTCAGTAAAAAAATTATGCGTCAAATCGGGCGTACCAATGGCACGTTCGGACTGATCGAAGAGGGGGACAAAATCCTCGTCGGATTGAGCGGCGGTAAAGATTCGCTCACAATGGTTCATGCTATGATGGAACAGCAGCGGCGCGCCCCGTTTAAATTTGAAATACTTGCCGTTACCGTAACCTATGGGATGGGGGAAGATTTATCGGCATTGATTGCTCATTGTGCCGAATATGGAATTCCTCATAAAATACATGAGACCAATACCTATGAAATAGCGGGAGAGAAGATCCGTCAAAACTCATCTTTTTGCAGTTTTTTCTCCCGAATGCGACGTGGCGCTTTGTACAGTGCGGCAGAGAAGCATGGGTGTAATAAAGTAGCATTGGGGCACCATCTTGATGATGCGGCAGAGAGCTTCTTTATGAATCTTATCTACAACGGTCATATGAGGGCGTTGGCACCGAAATACAAAGCAGGAAACGGTCTTATCGTCATTCGTCCGCTTATTCAGTTGCGTGAGCGTCAGCTTGCCGCGTGTGCTTTGGAAAATGAGATGCCGACGATCGGTGATGAGGCGTGTCCATCGATGCGTTTCGATGTCAAAATGCCTCATGCGCGTGCTTCTATGAAAACGATGCTGTTCGAGATGGAACAAAAGTATCCGGATCTGTTTGTCTCGATCAACTCGGCATTCGGTCATATCAGTGATGATTCATTTTTTGATCCGACACGCTTCAACTTATAACAAACTCACCACTTTATGATCCGCACGGCTGAGTGACAGCTGCGCGATCTCTTCCACACTAAACCACTCGTACCCCTCCGGAAGAAAACTCTCCATACACAGATACACATGCGCTTGTAACGTGAAGTGGCTGTAGTTTTGTGTAATCTCCCCTATAGGTTTCATAGGAGTGTCAGGCTTTTCCTGAGTTTCATAAAAGCCCCATAACCCCGATAAAAATCGTGTTCTTCGCTGGATAAGAGCATAACGATTTTCTTTTTGATACACAATGATATTTCGGAAACGAACAGGTTTTATTTTTTTTGCTTTGGATGCGGGATAGGTGAGGGGAGCAGTTTTCCCTCGGCAGTTTGTTTCCAACGGACAAAAGCCGCAGAGAGGTTTTTTTGCCAAACAGATGGTGGCGCCGATGTCCATCATGGCTTGGTTGTATTCGAAGGGATGAGCTGCATCAAACAGTTTATAGGCATATTCCCATAACTTTTTATCATTGCGTTCTGTCAAAGCGTAATAACGGTGTAAGATTCTTTTTACATTGGCATCCATAATTGGGAGAGGTTCACAGTAGGCAAAAGCAGCAATGGCATGAGCGGTGCTTTGCCCTATGCCAGGCAGTTTAAGAAGATCTTGTGCATTGTCAGGGAGTTTTCCGTTGCATTGGCGTGCAGCGGTATGAAGATTTCGTGCACGGGTGTAGTACCCTAACCCTTCCCACATTTTCAGGACATCATCCAGATCTGCTTCTGCCAGATCATTTAATGTCGGAAACCGTTCCAAAAAAGGGAAATAAAATCGTTCCAGTACCGTTTTGACTTGGGTTTGCTGGAGCATAATTTCACTGATATAGATTGCATAAGGATCAGGATTTGTACGCCACGGAAGGTCATGGCGACCATAGTCTTCGTACCATTGCAAAAGAGTGGTATGGGGTGAGATATTCATGCGGCAATTGTACTCAAGGAGGACTTAGTGCTCACTTCCAAACGGATCGATTGCCAACAGTAAAACGGGAAGGATAAAAAGATCGGTCAAGAGTGAGAGGAGGACTAACACAGCGCCGAACCCGCCGATAAGCTGAAGCGAGTGTATCGGAGTAAAGGCCAAAAAGGTAAAGATTGCTGCAAGCATCAAAGAACCGATTACGACAGGAATCCCCGCATAAAAGAACATCACCTCCAGAGAATGGCGTTGTGTACGGCCGAAATAGCGGCTTCGGAAATATTTGAAGGCAAAATGGACAGTTGCATCAGAGGAGAGACCGACACTTAACGTCATTGCTATGAGTACTTCGAGGCTAAGCGGTATATGCATCAGTTCGATAAAGAGTCCGAACCATATAATCGGGATAGCATTGGCGATGAAACCTACCCAAATCAAGTTGTATTTTCGGAAAATTCGCCCCATAATAAGGCCGATAATCACGAGAACGCTTAATAAGGAGATTCCTAAAAGCATGATATTGTCAATTTTGGCATTGGTGATAAGGCTGTCATAATCGGCAAAGTAAATAGGGAGTTTATTGTACGACTGGAGCCATTGCATGACGGCAATCTTATCGGCATGCTCAAGATGGATAGTGATCGTCAATGCACCGTTTTCAAAATAGTTCTGTTCCAAATCATAGAGTTCGAGAAAGAAAAGCGCTTGCATAAGATTCTGTTCATCGCATGTGGTTGTTCCGGTATTAGCAAGGTTCAACAAAGAAAGAACGGTGGCAACAGAGGTGACTTCTCCCACCCCTTTATTGGATTTTTTGAGATCTTGCTCAAATTGTTTGAGAGCGGTGACGGTTTTTAAATCAATCTGCTTATAAGGTACTTTGGCGATGATCGTATGATCATTGACACTTTGGGCAAAAAGGCGTTCGGGATTTGTGACCATGATGTAAGCACCCAAGGCTGCGACGATAGTCGTTGCCCCTAAAAAGAGGAGAAGATAGTTGCGATTGTAATGGACTTCATTTTTGGCAAATAAATAGCCGTAACGACCGAATTCGACTTTGGGATGGAGGACGCTGAAATAGCTCAATAAAGCAGGAAGAAGGGTGATATTTAGCAAATAAGAGATAACGGATGCAAAAATGATACTAAGGCATAAAAGACGTATAATGGCCGAATCGACCCAAAGAAGAGAGCCTAATCCCAGTAGGGTGATAATGGAAGTCCAAAGGGCCGGGGTAATATTGCGATTGATTGCTTTGAGAAGTGAACGTTCACCGTCAACTTTATAATGGGAAACATGCCACCGGTAATAAAAATATAGACTGTCTACAAGGGCTATCCCTGAGACCATGAGGGTGAGTGCGATGTAGACTTTAGAGATACCGGTAAGAAGCCATATCAGGGTAAATGTACCGATTAATGTAAACAGTACCACTGCCAAAGAAGTAAGAATAGAAACATAGTTTTTAAAAATGAGACGAAATATAATGATGAGTATAGCAAGAGTAAGCAGTGTGTAGCTCAGAAGTGATGTCCACTTCATAGGAGTATCTTCTGTCGTAAAAAATGTATGGTGGAAGGGGATCGGGATGTTGTCGATGGAAATTGGGGAAGATGAATAAATATAAAAATGAAATGATTTAAAACTTGAATCGACGTATTGGGTATATGGAGTATTGAAAACTCGGATTAAGTGTTTGAGTTCGGTAACATTGAGATCGCTAATATTGAGCGCTTCTACCAGAGATGAATCGTCTCCGTCCGTGTTATTGTGGATATAGTAGGTACTGAATAACGAATCGACTCTGGTAACAGAAGGAATTTCATTCAGAGAAGTGTGCAAGTGTTCGAGTTCTAATTTTGTTTTTTCATCGAAAGTGTTGATATCGATGTCCAATCGACTGACATAACCGGCACTGATTTCATGAGAGATCGTCTTTTGGTACTCTTTGGATTCTTCAAGCCATAAGAGGCTATCAGAAGAGATAAAGACCGGTTTAAAAAAAATGAGAGCAACAATGCCGAGGAGTGCATAGACAGCCAAAATGTAAGGACGATAACGTTTGATAAACCGTACATAGCGGGTCATATTCGGGGTATCGTAATACATTATTTCTCTCTTTTGACCATGATGATATAGGGACGTTTGTAAATGTCGAGTGTTTGGGCAACATTTGAAATTTGAGCAATTTTACCTGAAACTGAAGGGTTTATGTTGTCACTGAGGTTTTGATCTTGAATCATTACTCGCTTTAGGGCATCCAGGGGATTGGAAGAACTGTATATTTTTGCGATCATCTCCGCTGAGTTAAATCGTTTGAGTTCATAGAGAAAAAAATAATAGGTATATTTCGAACGCATTTTACTGTTTTCGTCGATTAACGAGAGAAAGTTTCTGGAATTCGGGCAATAGGGATCAACGAAAACATAGACTTTTGTCGGCCCTTCACCGAGAATCAGAGCATCATGCTCAATCGTTTGAAGGTAGGGAAGACTTTGGCTTAATGGCAGTTTCGGCCGTTCCTGCGGTTCGTTTGCATAAAGAAAAAAGCAATTCAAAAAAAGTATCCAAAAAAATTTTTTACACAAAGTTTTTCATTCCTGGTGGCAGTTGTATCGTAACTATATCATATCATCATTACTTATAGGTGATGAAAATGTGATCAGTGAACACGATACAATTGCAAATTAAAGAAAACGAAGCATTGCAAAGAGGACAGATGGAGACGGTAGAGGGAGTTTTTAGCGATATTATAGAGATCAAAGGATCTAAGTTTATCGCTTTTTTAATGCCGATATCCATCTATGATGATGAGATGAAGCGATTGAGGGAACTCCATCCTAAAGCGGTTCATTACGTCAGTGCGTATCGCAGTCTCAATGAGTTTGATCAAATACTCGAATACTCTAGTGATGACGGAGAACCCAAAGGGACATCCGGCAAGCCGACATTAGCGGTATTACAGGGGCATGATCTGATCAATTCGGCGATTATTACGGTCCGTTACTTTGGCGGGACGAAACTGGGACCGGGAGGGCTGGTTCGGGCGTATGCCGAAGCGGCAAACGCTGCTTATGCAAATGCACAATTGCATCCGTATGAGAAACTTTTTAACCAAAAAATCGAGTGTGACTACTCACATGTATCCATGGTCGAGTATGAATGTTTACAGCAGAATATTCGTATCACAGAGAAAGAATTCGGTGAAAAAGGGGCGGTTTTTACGATCGAAGGGACGGCGGAAAATTTAGAACGGTTTTATACGGCTCTCGGTAGAACGGTACAAAAAATATAACTATTCTTTACTCCACAGTTTCTCATTGAGTTTCAATTCTTCAATAATTCCGATCGTATTGCGTAATGTATGGATATATTCCATAGCCTGTTTATAATCCAAGAGTGATTTAAATACCGTCGGTTCGAACAGATCTTTCCCCGTTCCAATTGCTATATGGATGTGGTTTTGGACAAATGAAATAAAAAGCGGATGCGAGATTTTTTTCTGGAACTCCACAATACGCATCATCATCGAGTGGCTCAGGATGTAGCGTGCTTCGATAGGATCTTCCCCGTAGACGACAAACTTTTTTTCAAACACGGGATCATCCAATTGTATGACTTTTCCACGTGCAATATTGATGGATTGCAGCCATCCGCCGATTAAATTTCCGAATGTTTTTTCAGCTTGGTCAGGAAGAATGATGGTTTTACTCTTGAAATTTTTGTTAAATTCCGCAACGAGAAAAAGTCCCCGAAAGAGGCTATGCCACTGTGTACGCCCCTTGGAATCACGGGTTTGGTATTCGGCGTGGATATCCGAAAATTCAATAGGGACACCGTCTATGGACCCTTTGACATAGTCGTTTCCGCTGTAGCGGTCGATAGAGTGTTGAAACAGATTTGAGCGTTCAAAGAGGTATTGTGAGATCATAAAATCAGGATTGTAGAGCAAATGAGAATCAATCGCTCCGATAAGAGGGGTAATGATATGGTTTTTGAAATCTTTTGCATAGCCTTGGATCAAATAACGGTATGCGATTGAAGCAATTAAAAGAAAGCCTACGGCAACAGCAATCATCAACGGATGAAACAGGCCGAAGTTTTTCCCCATCCAAAGTGCGATAATAAGAAAAAAAACGGTTCCTATCCCTCCGTACCATTTGAGCTGCGAGAGAATATGGTTACGTGTTTTTTCCAGCTCTTCGAGGTAGGGATACAGCTCTTTGTAATAAAAATCGGTGAGTTCAGAGAGTGATTTCATTAACGATTAAAGAGCTCATGGACATTGACGTTTTGACGTTCCGCAATGGTGATTTCAAATACGGCTCTGCGTTGGAGATTCATCCATCCCGCGATGAGGTTGGTCGGGAACATCTCGATGGCGTTATTGAGATCGGTAACCGCTTGGTTATAGGCACGGCGTGCGGCAGAGATCTGCTCTTCGATTTCACTGAGTGAACGTTGCAGATGCATGACATTTTCGTTTGCTTTGAGTTCAGGATAGTTCTCAATAGCGACGGTGATTGCCCCGAGTGCGGCAGAGAGTTTAGTATCTAGAGCGATTTTCTGATCATCACTGAGATTAGGTTTCATTGCTTGCGCACGGAGTGCCGTTACATTTTCGAGAACTCCTTTTTCATGCTCCATATAGCGCTCGACAGAAGCCACAAGATTCGGGATAAGATCATACCGCTTTTTGAGTACGGTATCTACTCCTGCAAAGATATTATCGACTTGGTTTTTTTTACCGATAAGAGAGTTGTACATCAAGATCATAACGAGAGCAACAATACCGAGGATGATTAAAAATATCTGCATAAGATTCCTTTTGAAACATAGATAAGATTATTGTATCTTTTTTTAGGCCATTGGGTCTATATAATGAAAAAAATTAATGGCTTTTTGAGTTAATAGGGTGTAAATTCTTTTAAAAGAGTATTGGAGGTTTCCGATGACAGTCAGTTCCTATCTTTTTCAAAGCCCGTATTCTCAGCCGGTTCAAATAGGGCGGCCGGATCCGTCGGCTCAAGCACAAAAAACAGACTCCGTTACACAGAGTCTGGCAAAAGAGACAAAAGTTTCAGCCCCGGCACAAGCAGAGGTAAAACCCACGCAAGAATCCGGTGTATCGATCAATCTAACGGCATTATCCGGCAGTGAAGGGCAGAAAGCCGCTAATGTTTTTAATGCGGCAAATACAAAAGTACAGGCACAAAGCGCGTACCAAAATAGTTGAATAATAGGATTTGAATGAAAAAATATAGTTGTGTGCTGTTACTTACATCATTGGTTTTATGTGCCGGTGAATTATCCAAAGAAGTGAAGCCCCATCAAAATCTTCAGAAACAAAAAAAAGTTTTACAAGCACCTCAAGAGGTAAAAGTTCAAACCGCTCAGAAATATGAAGAGCAGAAAAAAAGAAAGACTTATCCGCGTGGAGTCATTGAAACACATTAGTATGTCTATGTTCGTACAATAATTGCATCCCCTTTGGCACTGATAGCTAAAGGAATAATGTATGAATCCTCAGAGTGCCAAACGATCTCTTGCTCATTTGTGTGAACGTAAAGTTCCCGTTTTTTTATGGGGCCCTCCGGGGATTGGAAAATCTTCTATTGTTGCTCAAATTGCCCGTGAACGGGGAATCGGCTTTATCGATCTGCGTCTTTCGCTGCTCGACCCGACCGATTTACGCGGTATCCCCTTTTTTAATGCCAAAAATGATACGGCTATTTGGGCACCCCCTGCATTTTTGCCGGATGGAACTCAAGCAGAAGGGATACTCTTTCTCGATGAACTCAATACTGCGGCTCCGATGGTTCAGGCATCTGCCTATCAGCTGATATTGGACCGAAAAATCGGTGAATATCATCTACCCGATGGATGGGCGATTGTTGCTGCCGGAAATCGTGAAAGTGACCGCGGTGTCGTTTTTCGGATGGCGGCTCCTCTGGCAAACCGGTTTGTCCATTTGGAAATGGAAGCGAATGTCGAAGATTGGCGTACTTGGGCTATCGGAGCAGGGATTGAACCGTCCATTATCGCTTATATCTCTCATCGTCCCGATGCATTGTTTGTCTTTAACTCAGAGAGCAGATCTTTTGCAACACCGCGTACATGGTCGTATGTAAACGATATCATGGCCTCACAACCCGAAGAAGATTTGGTTATGGCTATGGTTTCCGGTGCGATTGGGGAAGAATTGGCCGCATCGTATCTGGGTTTTCGCCTCGTTGCGGCGCAATTGCCTGATTTGGATGCAATTATGGAAGGAACGTGCACGGATGTTCCGACCGATCCATCAGCATTGCATATTCTCTGCACCGCGCTTACAATGCGGGTAAACGACTATACCGGAAGCAAGAAGCTGAATAATCTTATTGCCTATTCACTCAAACTTCCCGGAGAATTTGCAGTAATGATAATCCAAGATCTTCGTGCACGTAAAATCGAACTCGACCATCTTGAAAGCTGGCCACTGTGGATGCGTCAGTTTAATACATTGCTACGATAATGTCATCCGAACAACTACTGCTAAAAGCTAAAAGCCTGCTCACTGTCAAATATCCTTATTTCGGGATGCTGGCCTCACGGTTAAATCATGAACCCAGCGACTCCGTATCGGGATATGCCAGCAATGGGAAACGTTTTATCTACAACAGCGATTTTTTGGAACGCAGAAGTGTCGAGGAGGTGATGTTTATCCTCACAAATGCCGTCATGCACCATGTTCTTTCACATCAACAGAGAAAACTAAACCGCAGAGGACGATTATGGCAGTTGGCGACCGATTATGCCATCAACAATCTCCTCGCTAAGAATGGTTTAGCGATTCCACAAGGGGCAAATTACAACAAAGAATTTGAGGGGATGTACGCCGAAGAGATTTACGATGCATTGAAAGAGGAATATTTCGGCGAGGGTGGAGATGCATTCGGCGAGAGTGGCGATGCGGCACCTCAAGAAGCCGGTATGTCTCAGGAAGCGGATGATTCGCAAGGTTTCGCCAACATTGACGGAATCAGTGATGAGATGGATGCGCAGGATGAATCGCAGTGGCAATATGCCGCATCGATCGCACAAGAAGTCGCGCAACGCAAAGGTGCGATGCCTCTGGGATTGGAGCGCTTAGGCAAAAAGGTCAAGCCCAGCGATGTAGACTGGCGGTTTGAACTTTACAATGCGGTCAATCGTCATATGCGCAACAACTATGCTTTCATGCCCCCGAACAAAAAACATATCCATCGCGGTATTGCACTTCCATCACTTACGAGTGACACCCTCAGTCTTTGTGTTGCAATCGATACCTCGGGCTCTATCGATGATCAACTTTTGGGGGCGTTTATGGAGGAGTTTAAAACCATCATGCAAAATTTCCCCTCGGTCAAGATCGAACTTATTATTGCCGATGCAAAAGTTCATGCTCATCATACTTTCCAAGGAGGAGAGAAGATGGACTTTCGTCTCAAGGGGGGAGGAGGGACAGATTATCGACCGACATTTGATTACGTCGAAGCCAATCTGCCGATGACAACAATGCTGCTCTATTTTACCGATGGAGAAGGCTCATTCCCGCGTATTCCGCCGAATTACGAAGTATTATGGGCACTATCGAGAAAAGCAAAAGTTCCGTTCGGACGGGGATTAGTCATTTTCGATTAAAAGATTTAAGATTTTTAAGTGAATTTTGAAATATAAAAGAAAGAAGATAGAAGGTAAAGGTGGCGCAGCGGACGGGACTCGAACCCGCGACCTCCTGCGTGACAGGCAGGCATTCTAACCAACTGAACTACCGCTGCAACCTAAACGAATGGTGGGAATTACAAGACTCGAACTTGTGACATCTACCTTGTAAGGGTAGCGCTCTACCAACTGAGCTAAACTCCCGAGAGTTTTAAAAATAAATCGAAATAACATATGGCGCAGCGGACGGGACTCGAACCCGCGACCTCCTGCGTGACAGGCAGGCATTCTAACCAACTGAACTACCGCTGCAGCCAAAAATTATGGTGGGAATTACAAGACTCGAACTTGTGACATCTACCTTGTAAGGGTAGCGCTCTACCAACTGAGCTAAACTCCCGAAAAATCTAAATAACATTCGAACAAATGGCGACCCCTAAAGGATTTGAACCTCTGTTCCTACCATGAAGTGATAGTGTCCTTGGCCACTAGACGAAAGGGTCACTGAATCAACAAATATGGTGTCTCGTGATGGATTCGAACCATCGGCCCCCTCATTAAAAGTGAGATGCTCTACCGGCTGAGCTAACGAGACCTCTTCAACCATCGAAAGTCGGTGATTGTGAGGGCGAAATTATAGGGGAAAGAACTCTTTTTGTCAAGGAAAAATGAGTGATTAACTAAAAAATAATTCTCGATCGATATTGAGGAGCATTTTTACCGCCATCAGGACACTTTGCTCTTGGATGTAATTGCGATCTCCCTCGAAATGAAATCGCTCGGTATGGACCGATGTTTTAGAACGTGCACTGATGTACACGGTGCCAACCGGTTTGGCTTCAGTTCCTCCGGTAGGACCAGCAACACCGCTGATTGCCAACGAGTAATCGGCATAGCTGACATTCATTGACCCCTCCGACATTTGGAGAACGACTTCAGCACTTACAGCACCGTGTGCATTGATAGAATCATCATCAACGGCTAACCAATTGGCTTTGAGAGTGTTGGAATAGGTAATAAGCGAACCTTCAAAAACATTGGAAGCACCGCTTTGGGAAGTGAAATAGTGGGCAAGCGAGCCTCCGCTGCAGCTTTCGGCGAACGAGAGTTTTTTATGATGACTGCCGAGACGCTCGATAATAAAGGCGGCGATATTGGTTGCACTGATTACTTTATGATGCATCAGACCGCGTGCTGAAGCGATAAATTGGGATAGGTTTCCATGTCGACGGGTATGGATACGGATTTTAAGCCACCCTTCTACGAGTTCACTAAATTCCAATTTAACATCAAAGTTCTGGGCTAACGGTTCAAGAAGAGTTTGGGCACTGAGCAGTTCTTCGTTAAATAGATGAATGGTAGCTTGTCGTGACTCATCGTCTATCAGAATCGGGGGGAGAACTTTCCCTTCTGTTGCTAAAACAACATTGATTTCGGATGTATTGTGGCTTAGTAAATAGCTGCCGTTTTCGAGAATGCTGGCGCGCGATGGGATGAGCATCTGCTCTTTTAAAATCTGGTTATCGGCAGTCACGGTACTGAGGAGTTTCCCGACAATCGTAAAGGTGCTTTTGGTTGTTACAATGATGAGCTTGGACTCATTTTTTAAAAGTCCCTCCAAGTGTAAAAAAAGCCCTTTGTCCGATTCTTCGAAATAGCTGATTGTGTCGATAGAAGCGAGCCTGCTTTTAATGCTTCGAAGTATGTATCGCTCGAATGCTTCATTCAAAATCAGCCGATTACCTACGAAAATAACATCACGATTCATGATTTTCCTAGATTATAAATTTGGGATAGTATAGCACAGTGACAGCAAAATTTAATCACCTGAGCGCTATAATGCACCACTTTTTATATAAGGTAACAGATGGATTATAAAGAGACCCTCCTTCTACCTCAGACCGAATTTCCGATGCGCGGGAATTTGGTACAAAATGAGCCTGTACGCTATGCGGCGTGGATTGCCAACGATGTTTACGGCAAGATGAAAGCCAACCGTAAAGATGCGCTAAGTTTTACACTTCATGACGGTCCTCCGTATGCCAACGGTCATACCCATATCGGTCACGCACTCAATAAAGTACTTAAAGATATTATTGTCAAATATCACTATTTTAACGGCAAATCAGTTCGTTTCACTCCCGGTTGGGATTGTCACGGTCTACCGATCGAACAGCAAGTAGAGAAAAAACTTGGCGGCAAACAGAAAAAAGAGCTTTTAAGCACTGCGGAAGTCCGAAAAATGTGCCGCGAACATGCAAGCGAATTTGTCGGTATTCAGCGTGAAGAGTTCAAAAAATTGGGTGTTATCGCCGATTGGGATAACCCTTATTTGACGATGGATTCCAAATTCGAGGCCAATATTTATCGAACTCTTTGTTCCGTTGCCAAAAAAGGGCTGTTGATCGAACGTTCAAAACCGGTTTACTGGAGTTGGGCAGAGCGTACAGCCTTGGCGGAGGCGGAAGTCGAGTATGAAGACAAAGAAGATTACTCGATCTATGTCGCTTTTGAACTGAGCGATGAAGCCAAAGTCCGTGCAGGTATCGAAGGTTCTGCTGCCGTCGTTATCTGGACGACAACGCCGTGGACATTGCCTGCCAATACCGGTATTTCACTTAATCCGGAAGAGATGTATGTCCGAACGTCGGATGGCTACATCGTTGCCGAGAAACGTTACGATGCTTTGATTGAAGAGGGTGTCTTTGCCGGAACCGTCGTTCAACGCATCGAAGCGAAAAAGTTTGAAAATCTCTATGCGATCAATCCTCTCAACGGACGTGCTTCCCATTTGGTTTTAGGTGAACATGTCATGATGGACAACGGTTCGGGATGTGTCCACACGGCGCCGGGGCACGGGGAAGACGACTATCGAATCGGCTTGCGTTATAACCTCGAAGTGGTGATGCCAGTGGATGAGACGGGATGTTATGATCAAACGGTTATTCGTGAAAATCTTCTTCCGGATGCTGAAGCGTTTGTGGGGATGCATATTTTCAAAGCGAATGAACCGATCATTTCACTTTTGGGTGACAAAGCGCTGAAAGTTTCCAAATTCCGCCACTCCTATCCGCACTGCTGGCGTTCGCATACGCCGCTTATCTATCGTGCGACGAAACAATGGTTTATCAGTGTGGACGGGACTCCTGAGGGTGAAACAAAAACACTTCGTGAAATCGCTCAGGCAGAAGTCGCAAAAACGGCGTTTTATCCCGAATCGGGACGTAACCGTTTGGGTTCAATGGTTGAAAACCGTCCTGACTGGTGTATTTCACGTCAGCGTGACTGGGGTGTGCCGATCGCATTTTTCCGTGTCAAGGCGACGGGTGAAGTGATTTTGGATGAGAAAGTTCTTAACTTTATCGCGATGATTTTTGAGATGCACAGTACCGATGCGTGGTATTCCATGAGTATCGAAGAACTCCTCTACCCGGGATGTGCGTATAAAGCGGATGAACTCGAAAAAGTATCGGATATTCTCGATGTCTGGTTTGACAGCGGTTCGACGTGGAATGCAGTTCTCAAATCACGCAACTACGATGCGGGAACGTATCCGGCCGATTTGTATATCGAAGGAAGCGACCAACATCGCGGATGGTTCCAATCCTCTCTCTTTTTGAGTACGGCTGTTGAACATATCGCACCGTACAAAGCACTTCTCACTCACGGGTTTACCGTTGATGAGAAGGGCGAGAAGATGTCAAAATCCAAGGGGAACGTTGTCGCTCCTGAAACCGTGCTAAAAGAGTACGGTTCAGAGATTTTACGTTTATGGGTAGCTATGAGTGATTATCAGGGGGACTTGAAAATCTCCGCAAATATCCTCAAACAAACGGCAGATCAATACCGTAAACTTCGTAATACCTTCCGTATTATGCTTGCGAATCTTGACGGGCTTGATACTATCGTTCCTTACAGTGAGATGGGTGAGATCGATAAATGGATTGTAGCCAAAGCCAAAGAGGTTTTCGACGAAACCCATCGTCTGTTCGGTGAATACAACTTTGTTCACGGCATGAGCGGACTTAATTATTTTATCGTCAATGAACTCAGTGGAGTTTATATCGATATTACAAAAGATCGTATGTATTGCGATGGTATAAGTTCGATTGAGCGCCGCTCCACCCAAAGTGCAATGGCCATTATCGCCCGTTCAATGCTCGGGCTTATCGCTCCGATCTTGACATACACTGCGGATGAAATTTTTGAAAACGCCCCTGCGATTTTAAAAGGCACCGCACATGATATTTTTGATATTACCTACAGTTCCATTGAAGCGGTTGATAGCAGTTGGGATGACGCAACGATGAAAGTGATTCGTGAAAAATTCAATGAGATCGTTGACGGACTTAAAAAAGACAAGGTGATCAAGAATACTCTTGAACTTGTCATTTCAACAACGTCAGAGTGTGCCAAAGCAATGAAAAAAGCGGATATTGAAGAATATCTGGTGATTTCCAAATGGTGTGCATGTGAACTCAAAGATGTTTTAGGATCGTTTGAATACGAGGGAGATACGTTTAACATTGCCCTTGCGACAAAAGCCAAATGTCCTCGTTGTTGGAAATACCACAGTGAAAAAGAAGAAATGATCTGCCCACGCTGTACCAACGTTATTTCAGGGTGGATGGTCGCGGAATGATCGATGTATCACAACCTGTACCGATGAGCTTTGTTTTTGAAACGGTCGGTGTAATTTTCGCTGTCATTGCCGTGGGCATTGTGATGGTAAAACAAGCAAAACGTAGAAAGGAAAGTGTATGATAACACTCAAAGAGGCCTTAAAGCTCTCGAAAGAAGAACTTGTTTCACTGAAAGAAGAATTAAAACTAAAAATTGCTGCAAACCCTGAATTAAATGCGTATATCGATGTCCTTAACGTCGGGGAAGGGATTCCGATTGCGATCAAAGATAATATCCAAGTAACCGGTTGGTCGGTCACATCGGGATCGAATATTCTGAAAGGGTATATTGCCCCTTATAATGCGACTGTTATCGAAAAACTGTTAGCTGCGAACATGTCACCGTTCGGACGTACCAATATGGATGAATTCGCGATGGGTTCGACGACCGAGAGCAGCTGTTACGGAAAAACCCTTAACCCTCTTAATCACAACTGCGTACCCGGCGGAAGTTCAGGAGGGTCGGCTGCAGCCGTTGCTGCAGGACTCGCGGTAGCGGCACTTGGTAGTGATACGGGGGGCTCGATTCGTCAACCGGCTGCATTTTGCGGAATCGTCGGGATGAAACCGACGTATGGTCGTGTCAGCCGTTACGGTTTGGGTGCGTATGCGAGTTCCCTCGATCAAATCGGACCTATGACACAGAACGTCGAAGATGCGGCAATTTTATACGATATTATCCAGGGACATGATCCGAAAGACTCGACAAGTGCCGATCGTAATGACGGAACTGTGAGTGACAAGCTTGATACGAGTGTTAAACTCACAATCGCGATTGTCCCTGATTATGTCAAAGATGCTTCGGCAGATGTCCGTAAGGCGTATGCTAAAGCAGTTGAAGCGCTCAAGAATGCAGGTCATACGATCGTCGAAAAATCTCTTATGGATCCGAAATACGATATTTCAGCGTATTACATTACCGCTACAGCGGAAGCGACTACCAATCTTGCCCGATATGACGGTATTCGCTACGGTAACCGTGTAGAAGGCGGCAATCTTAAAGATACCTTCCTTCAAACACGATCGCAAGGATTCGGCCCGGAAGTGCAGCGCCGTATCATGCTCGGCAACTTTGTTCTCTCTTCGGGATATTATGATGCGTATTATGTCAAAGCGCAAAAAGTACGCCGATTGATTCAAGAGGAGTATAATAAGATTTTTGAAGAGGTCGATTTGATCCTTACTCCGGTAGCACCGCGTACAGCGTATGAATTCGGTGCTCTAAGTGATCCGCTTGAGATGTATTTGAGCGATATTTATACCATTTCAGTTAACTTGGCAGGACTTCCTGCTCTTTCTTTACCTGTCGATATTGCTGAAAACGGGATGCCCGTTGGTCTTCAACTCATAGCTGCTCCGTATGCGGAGCAAACCCTTTTTAACGGGGCCCTCAGCCTCGAAACTCAATTACAAGGATAACCTCATGAATATTCGTAAACGCGCCCTCACTTTTGAAGATGTACTGCTCATCCCAAAATACTCTGAGGTTCTCCCTAAAGAGGTGAGTTTGAAAACGATGTTGACCCGGAATATTCCTCTCAATATTCCGATGGTTTCTGCGGCAATGGATACCGTTACGGAATACCGTGCTGCGATCGCTATGGCACATTTGGGCGGTATCGGAATTATCCATAAAAATATGGATATCGAAACCCAAGTGAAACAGATTAAAAAAGTGAAAAAATCAGAAAGCGGTATCATTATCGATCCGATTTTTGTCCATCCTGACGCTACTCTCGAAGATGCCGAAGCGTTGATGAATGAGTTTAAAATCTCCGGTGTTCCGGTTGTGGATGAGCATAACAAATTACTTGGAATTTTGACGAATCGTGACATGCGTTTTGAAAAAGATTTGTCTAAATTGGCAATAGAAGCAATGACTCCTATGCCTCTTATTACAGCAAAAGCTGGGATAACTTTGGCGGATGCTGAGCAAATGATGCACCTTAACAAAATTGAAAAGCTTCCGATCATCGATGATAATGGTTTGTTAAAGGGTTTGGTAACGATCAAAGATATTAAAAAACGTATCGAATATCCACATGCGAATAAAGATGATTTCGGACGTCTTCGTGTCGGAGCTGCTATCGGTGTCGGTCAGCTTGATCGGGCTCGTGCTCTTGTCGATGCGGGTGTTGACGTGTTGGTTCTCGACTCGGCTCATGGTCACTCTAAAGGGATTTTAGATACCGTTAAGGCGATTAAAAAAGAGATGGTTGTTGATATCATTGCCGGAAACGTTGCAACAGGTGAAGCGACGCTAGCATTGATCGAAGCGGGCGCTGATGGTGTTAAAGTGGGTATCGGACCGGGATCGATTTGTACCACTCGTATTGTTGCCGGTGTCGGTGTTCCACAAATTTCAGCTATCGATGAGTGTGCGGCAGTCGGACGTCAACACGGAGTACCGATTATTGCCGATGGCGGAATCCGCTATTCAGGTGACATTGCCAAAGCCCTTGCAGTCGGTGCAAGTGTTATTATGGCGGGATCACTTCTCGCTGGTACCGAAGAATCACCGGGTGACACGATCATGTACCAAGGACGTCAGTACAAATCATATCGCGGTATGGGTTCAATCGGGGCTATGACCAAAGGTTCAACAGACCGTTATTTCCAAGAGGGGACGGCTGCGGACAAATTGGTTCCTGAAGGGATCGAGGGTCGTGTGCCGTTTCGCGGAAGTATTGCAGCTGTAGTTCATCAAATGATGGGCGGTCTACGCTCGTCTATGGGATATTGCGGATCAGAGAGTATTGAAGCGTTCTGGGACAAAGCAGAGTTCGTTGAAATCACCAGTGCAGGTTTGAAAGAATCCCATGTTCATGATGTTATCATTACCCAAGAAGCACCGAACTACCACGTATAAAAATTCCTTATTAATCTAATGGCCATTATGCCATTAGGGAAACATGGGAAAATGTGGGCTGTGTTGATACAATTGCACAAAAAATTCACAAAGGATAAACATGCAACTTCAAACTGAAGCACTTCACGCAGGATATGACAAAGACTCTCAAAGTACGATGGCGGTTCCCATCTATCAAACAACCGCGTATGAGTTTCGAGATGTTGAACATGCGGCAAATTTGTTTGCTCTTAAAGAACTGGGTAATATCTATACCCGTCTGAACAACCCTACGACCGATGTGTTTGAAAAACGTTTTGCGACACTCGAAGGTGGAGTAGCAGGCTTAGCAACATCCAGCGGAATGGCAGCTATTTTTTATGCAATCGCTAATGCCGCTGAGGCAGGAGATAATATTATCTGTGCTCGTCAAGTGTACGGTGGAACGATTACACAAGCATCATATACATTAAAACGATTTGGCATTGAAGCACGCTATTTTAATGCGCATAATCCCGAAGAGATTGAAGCCTTGGTGGATGATAAAACCAAAGTTATCTTTTTCGAAAGTTTGACGAATCCGAGTATTGATGTACCTGATTTTACTGCAATTACATCTATTGCAAAAAAATACGGAATCTTGACTATTGTCGATAATACTGTAGCTACCCCGGTTCTGTGCCGACCGTTCGAATACGGAGTAGATGTTGTCGTTCACAGTGCAAGCAAATACACAACCGGACAAGGACTTGCTATCGGCGGAATCATGGTTGAACGTACCGGATTAGTCGATATGATTCGTTCAAATCCACGCTATCCGCAATTTAACGAAGCCGATGAAAGTTATCACGGACTGGTCTATGTGGATGTGCCTTTGCCGCTGTTTACGTTGCGTGCCCGATTATCACTGTTGCGTGATTTGGGTGCCGTTGTATCCCCGTTTAACTCATGGCTCTTTATCCAAGGAATTGAAACATTATCGCTTCGTATGCGTGAACATTCTCGCAATGCGCAAGTGGTTGCCGAGTTTTTAGAGTCTCACCCAAAAGTAAAAAAAGTGAACTATCCGGGACTTAAAAGCAACAGCAATTATGCTAATGCTCAACGTTATTTTCAAAATGGGATGTCGAGCGGACTTTTGAGTTTTGAAGTCGAGAGTTTTGAAGAAGCGAAAAAAATTGTAGATGCTACGAAACTTTTTTCTCTCGTAGTAAATATCGGTGATTCAAAATCGATTATTACCCATCCGGCATCAACGACCCATCAGCAGCTCTCTAACGAGGAATTAATTGCATGCGGTGTCCCTTCAGGACTTATTCGTCTTAGTATCGGTTTGGAAGCGAATGAAGATCTGATTACTGATTTGAAAGCGGCGTTCGACGCGTAAAGGGTATTATGTTAAATTTGCAAATTCACACTGAACATTTTACTAATCCGCTCTATTTGGAGAGCGGACGTATCTTAGAACCGTACGATATCATTTATGAGACGTACGGAGAGCTCAATGAAGCAAAAGATAATGTGATTGTAATTTGCCATGCCCTTACAGGTTCGCATCATGCGGCCGGTACGTATGAGGGGGATAATAAAAGCGGTTGGTGGGATGGACTCATCGGTCAGGGAAAAGCGGTCGATACTGACAAATTTTTCGTGATCTGCACCAACGTCATAGGAAGCTGTTTCGGCTCAACCGGACCAATGTCTCTTCGCTATCCGTATAATGAACCGTATCGCTATAAATTTCCGGTTGTGACGATTTTAGATATGATTAAAGCTCAGCGGATTCTGTTTGACCGTTTGGGAATTCATCAGGTCCATGCAATAATCGGCGGATCAATGGGAGGAATGCAGGCGTTAGCCTTCGGAGTCTTTTTTCCGAATTTTGCGAAAAAGATCATTGCTATGGCAACGACGGCGGCGACACAACCGTGGGCTATCGCATTTAATAAAGTAGCACAAGAAGCGATACTCAAAGATCCCGAGTTTAAAAACGGCTATTATGATCCGGAAGTCATCCGTGAAAACGGTCTAAGCGGTATGGCAATCGGTCGTATGGCCGGGCATATCAGTTTTTTATCGCATCAATCTATGGCGAAAAAATTCGGGCGTGAATACAAACGGACGGACGGTTTATTTGAATTATTCGGTAAGTTTCAGGTCGAATCGTATCTGGAGTATAACGGCTACAATTTTACGAAATGGTTTGACCCTCTCTCGTATCTTTATATTACCAAAGCGATCAATATTTACGATCTTTCACGAGGGTTTGATTCACTCGAAGAGGCGTTAGGAAAAATCAATGCCGAGCTTTATTTGGTCGGATTTGAAAAAGATATTCTGTTCCTCCCCTCCGAGATGGAGAATATTCATACTATCATGCAGACATTGGGAAAAACAAACAGTGACTATCTCGAAGTTGAGAGTGATTACGGTCATGATGCTTTTTTAGTAGAAATTGATAAAATAGAGCAATACGTTCGGGAGGCACTATGAGTGTAGAAGAGAGTTTTGAAACAAAAATTACAAATGCCAAAGCGATTTTGGAAAAATTAATGGATCCTGCTTTGCCGATGAATGAGAGTGTAAAGGCGTATGAAGAGGGGATGAAAGAACTCCGAGTCGCTGAAAAAATGCTCCAAGACGCGCAGTTACAGATCCAAATCATAAAAAATCAGGAGCAATAATGCGTGTCGCAATACTCCAGCTCCCTTCTATCGGAATGGGAAGCAATAAGTTAGAAAACTATGCTCGTGTCGCCCATCAAAAAGGGGTCAAGCTTGTTTTGATGGGGGAATATCTTCTGAACCCTTTTTTTAAAGAACTGGTTCAAACACCTGTCTCTATGATCGCGGAGCAAAGTGCACACCAAGTCGAAATCCTTAAATCATTAGCGCTGAAATACGATCTTACTTTTGTTGCACCTATCATTACGGTCAAGAAAAAAGAGTGTACAAAGATGATTGCAAAGATTAACGGACGCAGTGTTATGTATTATCCGCAACAGTTTTTGATTAATTATCCTCATTGGAATGAAGAGAAGTTTTTCAATAATCCGATAGAAGCAGTAAAGCCACCGATGATATTTGCGTGTGAAGGGTTCAAATTTGCCGTTATGGGAGGATTTGAGACCCATTTTGACCCATTGTGGGAAGCGGTAAGCGCTAAAGCGGTTGATGCGGTATTGATTCCTAGCGCTTCGACGTTTGAGTCGCATAACCGATGGCGTGAGCTGATTAAAATGAGGGCTTTCACGCATAACTGTTATATTCTTCGTGCGAATCGTGTCGGAGAATATTTTGATGAGAAACACGCATGGAAATTCTACGGCGATTCGATGGTCGTCTCTCCTGATGGGGAGATTGAAGCGGATCTTGGCAATACTGAAGAGTTGTTGATTATGGATTTGGATCGTAAAAGTCTTACTGAATCGCGAAAAGGTTGGGGATTTAAAGAGGCGTTACGGAAGCGGAAATAGGTTGAAAAAGCTAATCTTCCTCTTTATAGTTTTTACACTCAGTCTCCAAGCTTCCATACATGTATTGCAAAACGCTCTTCAGTCTCCGATTGAGAAATCTATTTCATACTTGGAGGATACGAAGGGCAACCTGACCTATCAACAAGTACAAAAACTCTCTTTTACTCCGTATACTCAAGAACGGAGTCTAAACTTTGGATTCACGAAGTTGGTTTATTGGTTTAAAATAGATCTTCAAAATGCATCATCTCAAAGTGATACCCATTGGTGGCTCAAGATTGATTATCCATTACTGGAATTAATCGATATTTATCTGATCGGTCCTGATCAGCGTGTGATTACATGTAAACGGATGGGAACATCGCAGCCCTTTTCTTCGCGTGAAATAGCATCCCATAATTTTATTTCCGAACTCCCTCTCCAAAATATTAAAGATGCCACCCTGTTGATACGGGTGAAAACACAAAGTTCGATGCAGCTTCCGCTTGCAATCCTTTCATCGGAACAATTACTTGAAGAAACCGAACAGAATAATCTGTTTGTGGGCGGATACTATGGAATCTTTTTTATTGTCCTGTTGTATAACATTGTTTTGTATATTTATACACGTGACCGTGATTATCTGAGGTATATTCTATTTATTACCTCGTTTATCCTGTGGCAGCTCTCTTTTGACGGGCTTGGGATCAAATATTTTTGGGGAGATGATAGATGGTTGATTGAGCATGGATCGAGTGCATTAATAGCCTTTACAGCTTTCTGTGCCCTCTATTTTAGCCGTCACTTTTTAAACACTGCACTCTATGCACCTAAAATAGACAAAGCGATTCTTTTGGTGATGCTAATTAGTTTGGTCATGTCAGTCGCATCCGCAATTTTTCCTTATGGTGATGTTATTCCGATTAATGCTGCATTAGCATCGTTTATCCCGATCGTTTTATTGATCGCGGGAATGGTTGTTATGCGGCATGAACACAGAGCGGCACGCTTTTATGTTGCGGGATGGAGCTCTTTTTTAATTGCAACTGTTATTTTTGCGTTTAATAAATTTGATCTTATCCCTACTTTTTACGGAGTGAATCATGTGCAGCAGATTGGTTCAGCGATTGAGATGATTTTTCTCTCTTTGGCATTGGCCGATCGAGTTTATCTTTTGCAGCGTGAATATATCGGCAAGCTTAATCGTCTGAATGACACGCTAACGGAAAAAGTTGACCATGCGCTGAACGAAGCGCGGATGAAAGACCGTCTTTTTGTACAGCAGTCCAGACTTGCGGCTATGGGGGAAATGATTGAGCAAATTGCCCATCAGTGGCGGCAGCCTCTCCATACGCTGGCATTGATCAACCAAGATATGTATATTAACCATAAACTCGGAAAATGCGATAACGAGTGTTTTGAACAAAGTCATAGCAGGATAGACGAGCATCTCCAATATCTTTCCAAAACAATTGATGACTTTCGCAATTTTTATAAAACAGATAAATCTAAATCGCTTGAAGATTTAGGAGAACTGGCTGTTGATGCACTGCGTCTGAGTGATGTTTTTTTAAAATATGCAAAGATAAAGACGGAATTAAATGTCTCTGCAGTCAATAAAGTGAATATTGCTAAAAATGAGATGGTTCAGGTATTGATGAATCTGATAAAAAATGCTCATGATGCAATTGTTGAACAGCGGATAAGCAATGGAAAAGTCACTATTAATGTTGAGGATGCAGGAACAGGGGTTAAAATAAGCGTTGAAGACAATGCCGGAGGGATATCTCCAAATGTTATGGAGAAAATTTTCGATATCTATTTTACGACAAAAGATCCGGATAAGGGTACCGGTTTGGGATTGCATATGTCAAGATATATCATTGAAGAGAGTTTCGGAGGGAAGATTTCAGTCGAAAATATTCCGGGCGGTGCCCGTTTTATTATTTTTCTTATCGGAGAAGAAGAGCAAGCCTTACCAATTCACGACGACAGTTATAGGAGAAACATATGATGCATTATTTTCACCGTCAGGTTCAGTTATGGGGCGAAGAGACACAAAAATCTCTTCAGAGTAAACGAATTGCCATAATAGGTAGTGGAGGATTAGGGAGCTCTTTGGCATTTGCTTTGGGCTCATCCGGTATCGGTGAGATCCATATGGTGGATTTTGATGAAGTCAGTCTGCACAATATCCATCGGCAGATTGCGTTCAAAATGGGGGATGAGGGAAAATACAAAGCAGAGGTATGTGCAACACTGATAAAAGAACGTTGTCCCTATGTCGAGGCCAATGCGCATGTATGTAATTTTGATGAATTTGTTCAAAAAAATATAGAGGTTGACCTTATAATCGATGCGACGGATAATCTCCCCTCACGCGGTGCGATCAATATGTATGCTAAGTCTAAAGGATTGCCATGGGTATACGGATCGGTCGAAGCATTTAACGGGCAAGTCTGCTTTTTTGAAGAGGCATCGTTTAATGAACTTTTTAAAATAACGCAAAAAACACCTGCAGGGATTGCTGCTCCGATTGTTATGCATATTGCTTCGCTTCAAGCGAATTTAGCTTTACGATACTTGGCAGGTTTGTCGGTTAAAAAAGATACCCTGTATTATCTCTTTTTTAATGGAGAAGGTGAGCTGGTAACGCAAAAATTTGCGTTACCGAAAAGTCAAATTTAAAGGGTTGAAATGTATTTAGCGAGTGCATCTATCTGTGCATCGCTCAGAGCTTTGGCCTGTCCTTGCATAACTGCTTTCATCTCTTTACCATAACTACCGTCTTGGTATCCTTTGAGAGCATTTTTGACTTGGTCCTCTTTCCAGCCGGCAATAATTTGTGATTTTCCTAATGCAGATTTTTCCGCCTTACTTCCATGACACGCACTGCATTTTTGTCCAAACAATGTTCCACCGTCAATTGAAGCCGTTGCGGCAGGTGTTACTGTAGATACAGGGGCTGGCGTTGGTGCAGGTGCTGCAGGAGCAGGGGTAGCTGCTGCAACAGGTTCTGGAGCAGATGCTGCTTCTGTTGAGCTTTCATTGGCTTCCAACGCGGGAGAAGTGGACTGAGTTGTTATTTGTTGGGACGCTTCAGGGGCTTTTGCGGGTGTAGAATCACTGCATCCGAGGATAAGAAGCGAAGAAATAAGAGGTAGAATGTATTTCATTAAGAGTACTCCTAAAATTGTTTAGGATAGTTTACGATAAGTTAGTTTGATTTTGTTTTAAGAGAAGAAAAAAGAGGGTAAAAAGTTTCGCACCGGAGTGCGAAACAACTTGCTAAGGAAAACTTATTTAGCAGGTGCAGCTTCTGCAGCAGGTGCAGCAGCGTCAGCAGCAGGTGCAGCTTCTTCAGCAGGCATAGCAGCTTCAGCGTTTGCATCAGCAGCAGGTGCAGTAGCTTCTTCAGCAGGCATAGCAGCTTCAGCTACTGGTGCAGCAGCTTCTTCAGTTTTAGCAGACTCGCTGCATCCGATAAACATTGCAGCTAAAAGTAGTGCAGATACGATTTTCATCATGTAAGGCTCCTTAAAAAATATGGCGGAAGTATACCACTACTCACCCCGTTCTTGTCAAGGGGTTTTTGCAAATTTTTAAAATCTTTTTTCAAAGTCCCCAAAATAGGCACTTTGAGCGGATTGTTTTTTTCTAATTTTAGGCCAAAAAAAGGGGTAGATATCGACTTTAAAAGAAACATTTTTTTGATTTTTTTGCAGATTTTAGAGTCTGTTTACCAACCGTTGTCTTTTTAGAGGCATTTGGGATAGAGTAATAAGACTGTTTTATGATTTTTTTACTGGATTTGTTCTAAATTTAATGCCATGCTACTGCTGCAAAAAAGCAGCAGTGCTGAGGATCGGGTAAAATGTTTTAGCGCCCCGCAGGAAGAAGATTGGGTAAGGGAGGTATTTGATCCTGATTCCATCCCCCTCCCAATGCTTTATAAAGTGCAATGGTCGAAGTAAGTGCATTTTGTTTGGCAATGAGCAGCTGTTGAGAAGCTTGCAGCCATTGTTGTTGGACAAGGAGCATATCACTGTAGGCGATCGTGCCGACTTTATAGCGTAGTTTACTCTGCATCAGTGCTTTTTGGATTGCTGCAGTGCGTGCCGTTTGATAGGTAATTTGCTCTTTAGCTTTGGCGGTTTGTCCGATAGCATTATCCGTATCGTTAAAAGCACTTACTATGGTTTTCTTATAGATGGCAAGGGTCTGGTTCCGATCGGCTTCTGCGGTTTTGATTTGTCCTGAAATCAAGCCTGCAGAGAAAATAGGGATACTGATCGACGGTGTTAGTTCCCATATCTTTGCTGGATTGGAGACAAAGTTGCTCAGTTCCATACTTTGAACCCCTAACATACCTGTTAGTTTGATACTTGGGAAGTATGCGGCGCGTGCAACACCGATTTGAGCATTTGCCGCAACTAGGTTTTGTTCTGCTGATGCAATATCCGGACGTTTGTTCAAAATATCGGAAGGTAAAGATGCCGGGACGTCAGGCAGGAGGATTGTATTTATGTCTGATACGGTAACTCTTGACGGATTGCGTCCCAATAAGAGATTAAAGTTTGATTCTTCAGATATTTTAGCGGCTTCAAGCTGGGAGAGCGTTGCTTTAGCGTTTTCCACTTCCGAGAGAGATTGGAGTAAAACACTCTCTGCAATAACACCGTGTTTGTACTTAAACTCATTGAGGTTTGCAATCTCCTGCGTAACAGAAAGATTTTCACGTGCCAAATCAATTTGTCCTTGGATGGAGGAGAGTTTGATATACGATGCCGCTACATTCGATGCTATGGAGATTTTAAGCGTTTGCGAAGCATATTCAGTGGAGAGGAGTGTTGCACGTGCCGCTTCGTTCGCACGGCGTACTTTACCGAACAAATCAATTTCATAGCTAACTAACGAAAGAGAAGATGCGTAGGTAGATGTAATCCCTTCACGAAGTTGATAGCCACCGCTAGAGGCATTATCTACCGACTTTCGGTCTAATGATCCGTTTGCGTTGATTTGTGGGTATAGATACGATTTCGCTTGATCGAATTTTCCTAAAATTGCATCTACAGAGGCTTGGGAAGCCTGGATGTCATAATTTGATATGAGGGCATTTTCTACAGACTGTGTCAAAACGGGATCATTAAACTGTTTCCACCACTGTGTATCGATCGTACTCATAGCTGTTTTGTTAACATCGTTATAGATAAATGTTTCGGGAGCATTCACTTCAGGACGTTCGTAATCGGGACCGATTGCACATCCTCCTAGTAGTCCTGCGAGGATGAGTGAGAGGGATATTCTATTCATGAATGACTCCTTTGTCCGGGGCAATTTTTTCTTTGATGGTTGAAACCCAATAATACAAGAAAGGGATGAAATAACGCTCGATAAAGGTTGCCGCCAGCATACCGCCAAACATGGCTATCCCTATCGAGAAACGTCCGGCTGCTCCGGCACCTGAACTGAAAATCAGTGGAAGCATCCCCGCTAAGAAAGCAAACGAGGTCATCATCATAGGACGATAACGAAGACGTGCCGCTTCCATTGCCGAATCGTAGATACTTTTACCCATATGGCGCTGTTCTTCAGCAAACTCGACGACCAAAATCGCATTTTTGGCTGAGAGAGCAATAAGGGTGAGTAACCCAATTTGGAAAAAGACGTTGTTGTTAAGAAACGGAATAAGCCATACTACCGTATAAGCCCCCATAATACCATACGGTACGGCAAGCATAATAGAGATAGGCAATGTCCATCTCTCATACAGTGCCGCAAGGATTAAATAAACCATAACCAATGCAAATGCCATAATCATTAATGCTTTTGAACCGACGAGTTTCTCTTGGAGATATAACCCTTCCCAATCGTAGCTCATGCTAGAAGGGAGTATGGTGTCCCCTTTATTTTCCAAAATCTTGATGATATCGCCTGAACTGTATCCTGGAGCAGGAGAACCCATAACGGTAGTACAGAGAACACCGTTAAAATGCTCAATGGATGAAGGTGCACTGGACATTTTGGCCGTAACAACCGATGAGAGCGGTACAAGCTGACCGCTAGAAGAACGAACCCATGCACGTCCGATGTCTTCAGGCGTTGCTCTATAAGGCGAATCCGCTTGCATTTGTACCCAGTAGGTTTTACCGTTTTTGTCAAATTGGTTAACGTACATCGCCCCGATCGTTGATTGAAGTGTTTGGTACACATCACTGATAGAGAGCCCCATCATTTTAGCTTTTTCACGATTCACTTCAATTGATAGTGTCGGAGTATTAATGTTCATCGTTGTGATCGGATTTTTGATACTTGGGTCGTTACGCAAGTTACCGACAAAATCATTCGTTGCTTCGGCAAGTTTTTTAAAATCATTGCTACCCGGCTGTAACAATCGCATAACGAACATATCTGACGGTCCCATACCTCGGATAGGCGGCGGCGGCATCGCAAATACTTTTGCCTCTTTGATACTGCCGTATTTCGGCCCCAATGATCCGAGAATACCGAACACTTTGAGTTCTTTGGTCGTTCGTTCATCCCACGGTTTTAGCCGCGTAAAGACAACGGCAGAATTCGGTTCTTGAGAAAAGGTGAGGATATTGATTCCGGTAATAGCGGTAAATTTGGAAACCCCTTCTTGTTGAGCTAAAATCGCTTCTACCTGTTTAACCACTTCTAGGGTACGATTGGCCGTTGCTCCGTCAGGAAGGTTAATACTGGTAATAAAATACCCCTGATCCTCCATCGGTAAAAAGGCAGTTGGCAGTGTTTTATGGAAAAAACCGATAAAAAAGTAGGTTGAGAGGTAGATGACTAAAAATATCAACGATTTACGGATCATGAAGCCGGAACGACGGACATAGTTGTCGGTCATTTTTCCGAAAGCACGGTTAAACCAACGGAAAAAGGCTGCAGGTTCTTTTTCATGATGTTTGAGCAGCAATGCTCCGATAGCAGGGGCAAACGTTAATGCCATGAACCCTGAGAAAACAACGGAAATGGCGATAGTTGCTGCGAATTGTTTGTAGAGTTGACCGGTCATCCCGCCCATAAACGTAGCAGGAATAAAGACGGCACACATAACCAATACGATTGCGACGACGGGACCTGAAATCTGTCCCATCGCTTTGATTGCCGCTTCTCGTGGAGAGAGTTTTTCGTGTTGGAGTATCCGCTCCATATTTTCAATGACAACGATGGCATCATCAACAACAATTCCAATGGCAAGAACCAGCCCGAAAAGGGTAAGGGTGTTGATCGAATATCCCAACAGATACATACCGATAAAGGCTCCTGTAAGTGCGATCGGGATTGACATGATCGGGATCATCGCAGCTCGGGAACTTTGCAGAAAGAGGTAAATAACCATACTAACCAAAATAATAGAGGCTAGAAGAGTAAAAAGGACCTCTTCAATCGAGATTTTAACGAAATCGGTCGTATCATAAGGGATATCGTATGCGATTCCGTTAGGAAACTTTTTGGAGAGCTTTTCCATTTTGGCCGCAACGGCAGCCGAGGTATCGAGTGCATTTGCATTGACATCGGCAAAAACACCGATCATCGCTGCAGGTTTTCCGTTCACCCGCCCGAAAAATTCATAGTTTTGGCTTCCGAGTTCAACACGGGCAACGTCTCGTAAACGGATCATAGACCCGTCACCTTTTGCCCGAACGATGATATTCTGGAACTCTTCAGGAGTTGAGAAACGCCCTTTTGAAGTGAGCTGCATTGTCCACATCTGTGCATCATCGGTAGGGGCTTGTCCCAAACGTCCCGGAGAGACTTGAAGATTTTGATCCTTGATTGCAGCAGCAATTTCAGAAGTACTTACCCCTAAAGATGCCATTTTGTCAGGATTGAGCCAGACACGCATCGCATAATCACGCTGCCCGAAAATCTGTGAACGTCCTGCTCCGGGGATTTTTTTGATCTCATCGATGAGGTTAGCCGAAATATAGTTACTGATTTGGGTTGAATCATAGCTTCCATCCGGTGACGTGATTGCAACCAATAACAAAATATCAGATGTTTTTTTCTGGACGGTTACTCCTAAATCACGAGTCGTTTGGGGAAGTTGTGCGATTACAGAGTTGATTCGGTTTTGGACATCGACGGCTGCCAGGTCTTGGTTGACACCGATATTGAATGTACAGGTAATTGTGGCAGTTCCAGGAAGGGCTGCTGCTTTCGAAGACATATACATTAAACCATCTGCACCAGAGATTTGAGACTCCAGCGGGGTGAGAATATTGTTCGCAATGGTTTGTGCGTCAGCACCCGGATACTGTGCCGTAACGACAACGGTAGGGGGTGTTAGATTCGGCAGCTGTGAGATAGGTAGCGTTTTAATCGCTACAAATCCTAGCAGCATGATAATCATCGCAATAACAGCCGATAGAATAGGGCGGTTGATAAAATATTTACTAAACATAATTATTTCGTATTCGGAATCACTTCCGCTCCCGGTTTGAGTTTAGGAAGTCCGTCTGCCGCAATTTTGTCTCCTGCATTGACCCCGCTCTCTATAAGAATGTTTTCGCCTACCCATTCTCCAGCAACAACCGGTTTTGGAGTTACAGTGTTGTTTGCTTCAATTCCGTAGACAAATTTCCCTTGCGGACCGGTGAGAAGTGTTTTTTGAGGAATGTACAAGGCGTTATTCCATTCCATTCCTTTCACTTTTACATGAACAAATTGTCCAGGTAGAAGTTTATGGTCGCTGTTGTCAATCACGGCACGATACGTGATATTTCCGGTAGTTGAATCAATGAACGGTGCAATGAAATTGATTGAACCTTTACGGGCTAATGTTGTTCCGTCGCTGAGGGTCAATTCGATTTCGTATTTTCCGTCTTTAGGAGCGGTGAGTTTACCGCTGGCAATCGCATTTTGTCGGGCAATTTTTTCGTTTTCGCTAAAGGTAAAGTTGACGTACATCGGATCGGTTTGATAAACGGTTGTCAGCAATCCGTTTGCTCCCGCAGCTACGTATGTACCGACATCCATTTTGGATTTATCGACAAAACCGCTGATCGGAGAGGTGACGGTAGTATAGCTGAAATTGAGCTTGGCTTGGTCGAGTGAGGCTTTTGCCGCGGATACGGCTGCAGCGGTATTTCGCTCATTTGCGACAGCCGTATCCAAATCTTGTTGACTCGCGGCATTTGCATCAGCGAGAGGTTTGATACGGTTTAATACTGCTTTCGCATTGGTATAGTTGGCGGATGCGAGCTCATAGGCTGCTTTGGCACTATCAAGGGAGTTTTTCAAGTCACTCGGATCGATAACAAATAAAGTTTCCCCTTTTTTGACAAAGGACCCTTCTGTATATGCACGTTTTTGGAGATAGCCGTTTACCCGTGCAAAAATTTGTACGGTATTAAACGCCTGTGTTTGTCCGGTTGCTTGTAAAACAGCAGGAAAATTGCCTGTTTTGACTTCGGTTGCGGTTACTGGGACCGGACCTTCCGGCGGTTTATCCATTCCGGCTGCTTTGGGACGTTCACATCCGCTTAATGCGAGCAATAAAACAGATGATAGGGCAAGAGAAGAGATGCGATTCATTCGGATTCCTTTGTAGTGTAGTTTAGTGTTAGGCACATTTGTTTTAAGACACGCAGAGTGATGGCGAGTTCTTCCGGATCGATTCCTCGATGGAGATCGCATGTTGCTTGAGCTAAAACATCCATCGTCGGTTTTTCAAGATCGATTCCCTGGGGGGTCAGAGTGACGAGATTGCATCGCTTATCCTGACAATCGGTCGCTCTTTGTATAAGTGAACGTTTTTCCAAACCTGCGATTAGACGTGTGACACTGGTTTTGTCTTTGCCGACGAAATCGGCAATATTTTGTTGGGTTGAACTTCCTTCTTTCCATAAAACGACCATCACTTTGAACTGCTCGATCGTCATATCGATTCCGTGAAGAGCGAGTTGACGAGAGAGATAGTTTCGTGCGGCCATAGCGGAGAGATTAGTTAGACATCCCAGCGACTCTTCAGTAGGGCATTCGCATCGATTCATAAATAAACTCCTGAATAGTTGCATATACAACTAATTGTGCGAATTGTAGGATAACGAGACTGATATGTCAAGAGAAATTTGTTAATAATATGAATGCATGACTTTCGATTCAATGCGTTATAATCCGAGCAATTTTTTTAGGGTGGTTTGTATGTTTCGTTTTGTGTTGGTTTGGATGGTATTTATCAGCGGGTTATGGGGTGTTACGATCGATAAGAAAGTCCCTATTCTGTGCTATCACCGTTTTGGTACTGAGGTTGTCGATTCTATGACGATTAAAACTTCCGCATTTAGCGAGCAGATGGAGTGGCTTAAAACAAACGGTTATACGGTTATCCCTCTTGATACGGCAGCTGCATATCTGGAAGGAAAGGTTAAAGCGATCCCTGCAAAATCGGTTGTTATCACGGTCGATGACGGGCATAAGAGCGTTTATACCGATTTGGCTCCGATCGTCAGAAAATACAAAATTCCGGTGACACTGTTTATCTATCCGAGTGCTATTTCCAATGCCAAATATGCGATGACGTGGGATCAGCTGCATGAACTCGAATCGACAAAACTTTTCCATGTGGAGTCCCATACATACTGGCATCCGAATTTCAAACATGAAAAGAAAAACCTCTCACCCGAAGAGTATGCCAAGTTTGTCGATAAACAGCTCGGCGGTGCGAAGAAAAAACTCGAAGAGAAGATGGGCCATCCGATCAAATATCTCGCATGGGTATTCGGTATTTACGATGATGCATTGCTCGTTGATGCTAAAAAAGCAGGCTATGAAATGGCGTTTACAATTGATCGTCGTCATGCTGCTTCGAGTGCTAACATAATGGCTGAGGGTCGCTATATGGTAATTAGCAAACACACGATCAAAGATTTTGAGCACATGGTGGACGGGAGTGAAGATCGGATGCCTAAAGATAAAAAAGAAGTTATTGCGTATTGAGTTGTTATAATATCTAGTTTAAAAAACTAAATAATAACGGAAAATAATTTTGAATCAAGAGATTACTATACCTAAGAGACCGTGGACGATTAAATGGGCAGTAGGAATTTTAGTATTTTTCACCATTATAGGTAATATTTATGCTATGTCTGAAGGTAGGATGAAGCCTGTTTCATTTATTGGTGCTGCTGCAATAATGATTTCTATTTTTGCGATTTGGCAAGGAAGAAAATGGGGCAAAAATCTTTTATTTTTATATTTTATGCTCTTTTTACCGTTGCTCATATGGCTTACTGGAATATGGATGATTTCACCTGAGTATCATTGGCGATTTAGTTTTAAATATGTGTATGCCTTGGTCGGAACAGGAGCGCTTGTACTATCCGTATTTATGACGTTTATGAAACCATCAGATGAATGGTTCGCTTCGATGAATGGAGAACAATTTTATGAACAATCGCAACGGTCATGGCATTTTCAGCTTACTCTGATTGTGATCTCTATAGGACTTGGTTTTGTGCTAATAACATTAAATGCTATGTTGGTGGATTTTCATACTATAGAAAAACAACTAATGATGAATGCTTCGACTTATTATTCAAAGCTTGCCGTCTTATTGACTTTTGAAAGCCTTAATTTTCTCGTTGGAGCAATGGTGGCATTATTTCCATTTGCATTGATAATGGGATATTGGAAGAAAGAAAATATATTTTTTATGACCCGTTTAATAACCATGGGGGCAATATTGCCTGTATTGGCTTTTCCAGTCGGTAAAACACTTTTTCTCTTTGGTGTGTTTTTCTTTTCTAAAGTTTTGATTCTCGGAGTTGTCACATATTTCGGATTACGCTTTGGAATGTGGACCGCGCGTTATTTCAATACATTAAGAGTGCCGATAGAGATAAAATAAAATACAGCCTCACAACGCTATAATATATCTCTTAATTCCATTACAAAGACTGTCCTTTGCATTTTGAACCGTATCCATTTGAAAAACTGACTCAACTTTTAGAGGGGATCACCCCGAATCTTGCATATTCACCTATCGCATTGACCATCGGTGAACCGCAGTTTGAGACCCCTGCATTTATCCAAAAATCATTAGCAAAGCATTCCGAAGAGCTTCGCCGTTACCCGAAAACGGCAGGAGAAACATATCTAAACGACTCGATGCGCGGTTTTGTAGAGAGCCGTTTTGGTGTCAAGCTCAAACCCAATGAATTGATCAGCAGTTTCGGGACACGGGAAGTGCTTTTTAATTTTCCACAATATTATCTGTTCGATAAACCCAATGCGGTGATGGCCTATACAAATCCGTTTTATCAGATTTACGAGGGTGCGGCCATCGCGTCGCGTGCTAAAGTTATTCATCTGAATCTGACCGAAGCAAATGGATTCAAACCGATCATCAACGAGACAGAGTTAGCGGAATGCGATCTCGTGATTTTGAACTTCCCGAACAATCCGACGGCATCAGTCCTCACTCTTGAAGAACTGGGTATATGGGT
>NZ_JAQTQR010000027.1 GCF_028712165.1 Sulfuricurvum sp.
CTCCATTTTGTCATCAACTATCGTTACGACGATGCGTTTATGAGCAGACTGTACGGCAATTACCGCGGATGGGGATATGGAAACGATGCGATTGACAAGATGATCCGTTATCATGCGATTTTTGAAATCCCGATGGGCTCTTCGCCGGAAGATTTGAAAAAACGGTATCGCATGTTGGCAAGACGCTATCATCCCGATCGCGTTCAGACGAAAAGTCCTGAAATAATTAATAAATATACGAAGAAATTTCAGCTTCTCCAAGAAGCGTACGGCGCGTTAGCGGCGGTTAGTTAGCGAAAATAAATCTTCGGCACTGAAACGGTAGACCCGCTTGTCTCGGAGGGCGTTTAGTTCATTTGAAAAGCCCCGTTTGGTAAAGAGAAAAATTTTGTCCGGACTTATGGAAAGTTTGGTGCATTTTTCTTCGAGTTTGTGAAACTCTTTTTTATTCACTTTATGGTTTGTCCACTTGCATTCTCCGACCCACGTTTCCCCCTCCATCGTTTCGGTTAAAAGGTCGATCTCTACCTCGCGGTCCCAATAACTGCCGGAATCGAGGATATCGCTCTGAAATTTCGGCGCCAAAATATCCCGGATATACAGATCGCATAACTCTTCGAAAGTAAACCCGACAAACGCATTGAAATAGGTATGAAAATGCTCAAAAAAGCGTTCTGTATTTCCTTCTTGAATCTGCTTGCCATACGGTTCGACAAAGGCAATCCAAAAACGCAAGAAGGGGGAAGTAAACCGAAATTTGTGTGAGATGCGGTGGTGCTCGATCTCTTTTTTGAACCGCTGTTTCGGATGGGCCCGCTGCAGAGGCATTTCACGTGAACGCTCCAGCGTCAGATAGCCGCTGTAGCGTAAAAACTCAAACGCTTCATTCCCCCGTTCCTTACCGATTCGGGCTCGACGAAAAGCAGAGCCTTGACGACGATCCCCTACGGCGATTGCGTGTAAAAGGTTAAGATAAAGCGGTTCGTTTTGCAAAGGGGTGAGCAGTCGTTCACGATGGGATTCAAATGATGTCAGGATGTGGCGGGAAATGAGGGCCTCGATCGGCTCATCGGCGTCAATGGGCTCGTCATAACCGCCGAAAATGGCAAACAGTTCGATACACTGTTCCATATCTTTCGGCAGGTTACGATGAAAAAAATCGCTTATTAGGTCTCTATTCATTGAATAGATTATAACGAATATCTGAACAGTACACTAGAGGCAGGATGACCCACCGGTATGTTCACCATTATGAAGCGAGAACGGTTTCTATGTTTTTTAGGATTTTGCTGACACGTTCTGCGTATTGGGACAATTTATCGGAATAGCTATTCGCTGCCGATGCGTTCACTTCGAGTTCGCCCAAAACATCCATCATAGAACGGACGAAATCGCGGTGATCGGCACATTCATGACATACCGTTGAATTCGAACACATACCGCTGTTCATAGTAAAATAAGCCTCTTCCGTTGCAATACTCAGCTCCGTAAAATAGTCATTATTTCTTTTTTCCTGACTGTTTAACAATTTGCTAATGTTTTGAAATTGTTTTTTTGCATCACTTAAAACATTTTTCATCGTTGTCCCCTGTTAAAAATATGACGAACTTATATTGTATCTCAAAAAACGGTAGAATACACTTACAAAATAACGATTAAATAAAGAGAGAATCTATGCAGTATCGCTATATCGGGCGCAGCGGTTTGCGCGTATCGCCGATTTGTTTAGGCACCATGACATTCGGAAGCCAGTGTGATGAAAAAACGGCATTTAAAATTATGGATAAGGCGTATGAGGCAGGCGTTAATTTTTTCGATACTGCCGAACTTTATCCTGTTCCGCCGGAAGAGAAACTGGCCGGATTGACAGAGGAAATGGTAGGTCGATGGTTAAAGTCTAAACCGCGTGAGAGTTTGATTTTAGCGACAAAAGTGGCGGGTGCAGCGTCGGGATGGTTTGTTCCTCCGATCCGTCACGGATATACTGCGATTGATCGCTTTCACATCGAACGGGCAATCGAAGGGTCATTGAAACGTCTCGGTACCGATTATGTCGATCTTTATCAGATGCATTGGCCCGATACTATAATTCCTATCGAGGAATCAATGCGGGCGTTTGACGCATTGGTGCAAAGCGGCAAAGTACGCTATATCGGAACATCGAACGACACCGCACGGGGAACGATGAAGTCTCTGATGGTGAGCAAGTACGAAAAATTGGCCCGTTTCGAGTCGATTCAAAACAATTTTTCATTACTCAATCGCCGCGATTTAACCGAAATCGGTGCATTGTGCCGCGAAGAGAAGATTTCGCTTTTACCGTACTCTCCTTTGGCGGGCGGAGTCCTCAGCGGAAAATACAATCAAAATACCGAAGTTCACGGACGGTTCAGTGATTATGTAAAATCTCCCAACAACCGTCAACGTCTTATGGCAGCACGGTTTTTGAACGATAAAACGCTTGCTTCGACCCAAGAATATCTCCGTATTGCACATGAGGCGGGGCTTGATCCCGTGACGATGGCGATTGCCTGGAGCAAGCAGTTCGATTTTGTCGCATCAACCATTGTCGGAGCGACAACGCCTGAGCAGCTCGACGCATCGCTTGCGGCAATGAATGTGACGCTCAGCAGCGAAATTTTGAAAGCGTTGGATGGTGTTCATGCAAAAATTCTTTACCCTATGGGTTAGTCTGGTTGCCCTCATCATTGTAGGGTGTGCACCGAAACAGTATGAAATCAGCAAACCGAAACTGATCGTTCTGAAAACGCCGAAAATTAAATTTGCCGATACGGGATACATCCGCTCAAGCGGCGAGAATGTCGAAGCGGAACTCTTTACGGCAGGAGTGGCGGTAGAGAAGATTTCGATTGAGGATAAAGTGTGTGTGAGTGCAGGATGTATGAGCGAAGAGGCGTTTGTACGCGATTATCTCTCTCCGGACTACCCGAAAGATATACTCAGACGCATTCTCCTCGGCGAACCGATCTATAACGGACAAAATACGAGCGAGCAGTGCAGCGGAATACGAACCCAATACATCCGAAACGATAAAACGGACATTGTCTATCGCCTTCGGCCGGATGAAACCTATTTTAAAGACCGTATGAACGGTCTCATCATAAAGATCAGTGATTTAGAGGACAATAATGCGACTCAGTGAACTAAGCGGAACAATCGAGCAGTCTCATATTCGGTCGATGACGAGAGCCTGCAATGCATTGGGCGGAATCAATATGGCGCAGGGGGTTTGTGATCTCGAAGTTCCTCGCGAGGTGATTGATGGGGCATATCGTGCCATGAATGAGGGGATCAATATCTATACCCCGACGGAAGGATTGCCCCGATTACGCTCTGCGATAGCGGCTAAAATGAAACGGTTTTACAATGTGGATGTTGTACCTGAACAAGTACTGGTCTCCGATGGTGCAACAGGGGCATTTTATACGGCGTGCATGGCGCTGCTCAATCCCGGTGATGAGGTAATATTGTTTGAACCCTATTATGGGTATCACCGCTCTACACTCACATCACTGGGAGCTGTGCCGACGTATGTCCGTCTCGAAGCGCCGGAGTGGAACCTCGATATGAATGCCCTCGAAGCCGTTGTGACATCAAAAACCCGTGCGATGGTGATCTGCAATCCCGCTAATCCGAGCGGAAAAGTTTATACGCGTGAAGAGTTGGAACAGATCGGAACTTTTGCCCAGAAACATGATTTGATCGTTTTTGCTGATGAGATGTATGAACACTTTTTATACGGAGATGCGGTTCACATCACGGCACTCAGTGTACCAAGTCTCAAAGATCGATGCGTTGTACTCTCAGGATTTTCAAAAGTATTCAGTATTACCGGATGGCGTTTAGGATACGCGATCGCTCCGGTGAGCGTTATCGAAGCGATGGCACAGCTCAACGATCTCATCTACGTCTGTGCTCCCGCACCGTTGCAGATCGGTGCTGCGGTCGGGTTGGAAGAACTGGAAGATAGCTATTACGTTGAACTTGCTCGTATTCATCAGTATAAACGCGACCTTTTTTGTAATGCATTGCGTGATGCGCGGTTGATTCCGAGTGTTCCGAGCGGAGCCTATTACGTCATGACCGATGTCAGCAGTGTGGTTGGAAATGATGATTTTGAAAAAGCGATGGCAATTTTAGAGAGAACAGGGGTTGCATCCGTTCCGGGACGTGCGTTTTATCATGACGAAGCAGGTCATAATATGGTTCGCTTTTGTTACTCTAAACCCCTCGATGTACTCGAAGAAGCGGCGGATCGAATTCGCAAGCTACGCTAAAATACCAATACTAAATATCAGGAATTTATTATGTCTAAATTTGTAGGTGCTCATGTATCCGCTTCGGGCGGAGTTTTTAACGCCCCTCTTAACGCAATGGCGATCGGTGCGAAAGCGTTTGCTCTTTTCACAAAAAACCAAAAACAATGGACGGCAAAACCGCTCGATGATGAGACGATAGGTCTGTTTAAAGACAATCTTGCCAAAAGCGGAATCCTCCCTAAACACGTTCTTCCTCACGATTCGTATCTGATCAATTTGGGACATCCCGAAGAGGAGAAACGTCAAAAATCGCTCGAAGCGTTTATTGATGAGCTCAACCGATGTGATCAGCTGGGGTTGGATCGTTTGAACTTCCATCCGGGGAGCCATTTGAAACAAATCAGAGAAGAAGAATGTATCGATCGGATTGCTATGAGTATGAATGAAGCTCTAAGTGTTACCAATGGTGTCACATTGGTAATCGAAAATACAGCAGGGCAGGGGAGCAATTTAGGATGGCGTTTTGAGCATCTGAGCGCCATAATAGAGCGTATAGAGGACAAATCACGAGTAGGTGTGTGTATCGATACGTGCCATATGTTTACCGCAGGTTACGATATCCGAACCCGTGAAGCCTATGATACAACTTGGGGAGAGTTTGATAGAATAGTCGGGTTTAACTATCTCAAGGGGATGCATATCAACGATTCCAAACCTGATCTTGGGAGTCATGTCGACCGGCATGATTCCATAGGGAAAGGGAAACTGGGCGTCGAGCCGTTCGGATTTATCATGAACGATCAGCGTATGGATGACATTCCTCTGGTACTGGAAACGATCGACGAGACGATCTGGGCGCAGGAGATAGAACTACTCTATTCACTACAGGAGAAATAATGAGAAGTTTGGTATTACTGTCCGCTGCAGCAGCGACGGTTATGGCTGGGGGATATGCGATCCCGGAGAGTTCGATCAATGCTACCGCACTGAGTGCGGCGTATGTGGCCAATGCGCACGGTGCCGACGCGGCGTACTATAATCCTGCAGCAATGGTGTACAACGACGATGCAAATCTGCTCGAAGTGGATGCGACGTATATCGGACTTAGCCCGATTGACTTTTCAGGTACAACCGGTGATTACAGCTCTAAAAAAGAGAACTTTATTATCCCGACAATGCATTTCAGTTCTAAAAAACTGGGCGAACGAGGAGCACGTGTAGGATTTAGCATTGTGGTACCGGCAGGGCTTTCTAAACGATGGGAGAGTGCGGTTCCAAAATCGAGTGCAGAAGAGTTTACCCTTCAGACGGTTGAACTCAATCCCTCTTTGGCCGTACCGTTGAGCGATACGGTCAGTATGGCCGCTGGATTTCGTATTATCAATACACACGGTGTTGTTAAAAGTAATACGGGAGCCACGCAAGTTACCCGTGATTTGAACGGAGATTCGGTTGATGTCGGTTATAACCTTGCCCTAAATTATCGTCCTTTGCCGAATCTTTCATTGGCGGCAACGTATCGGTCTAAAGTTGATTTAACGGTTGTAGGAAATGCGACACTCAATTATCTCCCTTCCGGATATCCTACCCATGTATCGTATATGGGATCTGCAAGTGTTACGGTCCCATCACCGGCAACGTTGAATATCGCTGCAGCCTATACATTCGGTTCCGGTACGACTCTTGAAGCTGTGTATGAAAAAACGTTTTGGTCCGCGTATAAAAGTTTAGATTTTGATTACGACGGGACAGTGAATACGGCAACGGCTATCTTCGGTGCTCCTATCGCAAAAAATTGGGTCAATACTGATAGCTACCGTCTCGGTCTTACCCAAAAATACGATAAATGGACGGCAATGGCCGGTGTTGCTTACGATGAAACTCCGGTTCCGAACGCAACACTCGGATATGAACTCCCCGATTCGAATGCATGGATCGTATCTCTCGGCGGCCGCTATAAAATCGATGAATCATGGAATATAGGATTAGCAGGTTTGCTGGATATGAAGCAAAACCGTGAAGTACATCAAAGTACCGGTAGCAACCCGATTAACGGTGAATTTACCAATGCGCGGGCGTATTTGGTGACAGCCGGAATTGAGTATCGCTTTTGATCCACTATCCGTACGAAAACTTTTATGAAATGCTTTTTCTCATCAGCGAGGAGATGTCTTCCAAAAAAGTAATTTTTATTGACGATAAGAGTTATACATACGCCCAATTTTTAGAGAGTGTGGATCGGCTTGCCCGCGCTTTGGAACTTGTTTGTGTTGGAAAAGGCGATAGAGTCGCTCTTATCTGTCCTAACAGCGTAGAATTTGTGATGAGTGTTTTTGCCATTAGCAAGCTCGGGGCGGTCACGGTACCGATCAACACGATGCTGAAAAATGAGGAATACCGCTATATCCTGGATGATTGCGGTGCTAAAATTTTGATTACCGCTTCAAAATTTGCCAAAGAAGTAGACGGGTTGTGCGAAAGTGTAGCTTCGATCGAACATACGATATGGATCGATAAAGCACCGAGGGAAAATGCGTGCCATTTGGTGTTGGATGAAATTCTTACCGATCATCTGCACACGCATACGCCAAGCTCGGCCAAGCTCGATGATACGGCCGTAATCTTTTATACATCCGGAACGACGGGACACCCAAAAGGTGCAATGATCAGCAACCGAAATCTTTTTTCAAACCTTATTGGGGCCAAAGAACGATTTGATCTGAATTCCCGCGATCGATTTATTGTTTATCTTCCGATGTTTCACTCCTTCACGTTTGCGATTATGGTGATACTTCCATTTTTTTTACGGGCTTCGATCGTCATTGTCCCTTCAATTTTGCCATTTAGCAATATCATCAAACAGACACTTCTGAAGCGGGTAACGGTATTTATGGGCGTTCCCGATATTTACAATGCTCTAATACGTGCAAAACTTCCATGGTACTTTTTATGGTTTAACCGTATTCGTGTTTTTGTTTCAGGCGGCTCAGCTCTGAATCAAGATACGTTAAACCGATTTCGTTCCCTATTTAAACGTGCAACCATGTTGGAAGGGTATGGATTGAGCGAATGTTCTCCTGCGGTAGCGGTTAATCCTATAGAGAAACAAAAAACGCTTTCGGTCGGGTTGCCGCTTTATGGCTATAAAATCAAAATAGTCAATGAGGAGATGATTGAACTTCCCGTTGGAGAAGCGGGTGAATTAATCGTCAGCGGAGATTGTGTGATGCAAGGGTATCTGAACAATCCGGAAGCTACCGCAGATACGATTCATAATGGCTGGCTCCGCACAGGGGACATTGCAAAAATAGACAAAGAGGGGTATATTTATATCGTTGATCGGATTAAAGATTTGATCATTTCAAAAGGGATCAATATCTATCCTCGTCAGATTGAAGAGCAAATGATGTTGCTTCCCTCAGTCAAACTGGCCGCGGTTATCGGTATAAGCGATCCGCATAGCGGAGAAGTCCCGGTTGCGTTTGTTGAACTCGAAGAAGGATATGCTGATGCAACACCTGCACAAATTAAATCGCAGTTAAAAGAACATTTGGCATCATTTAAAATCCCTAAAACCATTACCGTGGTAGAATCACTCCCTAAGACCGCTACGGGAAAAGTACTCAAACGAGTATTAAAACAAGGAAACTATTGAAATACCTTATCGATTTTCTAGACAATAAAACCATCGAAAAAACCCATATCTTTTCACAGCTCAAATGTACAGTGGAAGAGGCAAAAATATTGCAGCTTTTGACTCGCAAATTTTTACAGTCTCAGGAAGATGCTATCGTTGCGGAACTCCTCCAAGAGCTTCACGGAGCGGATGACTATTCGTATCTTAGCCATTTCGGAGAGGTCAAAACACTGTTAGAACTTGGGTGGATTACCCATCACTCCTTTACACCGATCAAAATCAGTGATATGTCACACTTAGAACTTTATAACACTCCTGTGGCACTTACCTCGGTCTTTATGAAACTCCTCGAAGAGGGGTCGTTGGAGATGACGCTTCCGGACATAAAACCCTATGCCGATCATTTGGAATACCTGCAAGATCAGTTTTTCCGTATCGAGCTGTATCAAAAGATGTCTATTATCCGACACAATGGAAACGAGCATTCTCTAGGGATCAACCGTATCCAAAACAAACTCGATCTTCTCGAAAAACGGATTGATGAACGGATTGCGCAGACATCACTCGATGTAGTCCTGGATCGTTTTTTCAAACAAAAGAAACTTGAGCCCAAAGAACAGGTGATTTTTTTGGCTCTGCTCAAAGAAGAGTACAGTGCAACCGAGGGGAATTTGCGGGAGATGAACACTCTGATCGATCTGATCAGTTTTGATGATTACGAGCGGATTAAAAACCGTGCCCTGCTCGAAGACGGCGCCCGCTTGATCAACGAAGAAGTGATCGATTATGAGGAGATGCTCAATCCGTTCGGCGGTATCAGCCGCGCTTTTTACATTGTCGATGAGGTACTTCAGTCGATTATGCATCCGCAGAAAAAGAAAAAAGTACGCAAACTCAAACTCGATATGCTGATTAAAGAGCAGGAGATTTTTGAACTGATCGAACCGACAACATCATTGGAAAATGTCGTATTAAATCCGACAACGGAGCAAACGCTTCAAAACCTCATGCGTCAGCTGGATCGGGAAGTGATAGCCCGTCTTCATGAATGGGGGATCAAAGATAAAAAAGCGGGAATCGATGCACGAATCATTTTTTACGGCCCTCCGGGAACGGGAAAAACTCTTACGGCACACTCTTTATCCCGTTCATTGAAACGACAGGTTCTGAGCTTTGACTGTTCCAAAATCCTTTCGATGTATGTGGGAGAATCGGAAAAAAATGTTCGTAAAATTTTTGATACCTACGCCGATTTAACCCGTCAAACCAAAACAGAGCCGATCTTATTGCTCAACGAAGCGGATCAGTTTCTCTCTTCACGTTCTTCAGGGGTCGGTTCTTCCGCCGATCAGATGCACAATCAGATGCAGAATATCTTTTTGGAGCAGATTGAGAAGTTTCAGGGGATTTTGATCGCGACGACCAATCTGCTTGAAAACATTGATCAGGCTTTTTCCCGCCGATTCAATTACAAAATCGAATTTAAAAAACCGGATCAAAAACAGCGTCTTACTCTTTGGAAAATGATGCTTCCGAAAAATGCACCGTATGAAAGCGGATTTGACGTTGAAAAACTCGCAGCCTACCCGCTCACCGGAGGTCAAATTAATTTGATCGTCAAAAATACGGCGTATCATGTCGCCGCGAGAAAAGAGGGGACATTCAAACACGAAGACTTTATTGCCGAAATCCAAAAAGAGCGTTCAGGAAGTTTCGAAGGTGAAAAATCGATGGGATTTATTAATCACTGATCATTGTGATGTATTTGTGATTTAAGCAGAGTATAATTTTCTTACATCAGTAAGAAGGGGTTCTCATGGGTTGGTTTGGAGATGATACAGCTTTAAAAAATGAGTTGGAAAGTGTCAAAAAAGAAAATAATACACTCCAAGAAGAGAACAAACGTCTAGAAACACGCCTCCGCGAACAAGATATCCTCCTTCAGCAACAGGCTGATCAAAGCAAATGTGATAACGCATCGCTCATGATGACTTATCAAAATGAACAGATCAAGAAAAATTTGATCGATGTTCAGGGAAATATGGCCTCATCCGTCGTATCCTCAAAAGAAAACATTGCACAATCCACCGCATTACTGGAAAATATTGTCGATCTCGGACATAAAGCATCGGGTATTTCGAATACATTAGAAGGTCTAAACGGCTTGGCACTTGAGTCAATGGAAACGGTTCATGCATTATCGGAACGTGCGCAGGATGTGGCAAGCATCTTAGTCTTGATTAAAGATATATCCGATCAAACGAACTTGCTTGCCCTTAACGCTGCGATTGAAGCGGCTCGGGCAGGAGAACACGGACGAGGATTTGCCGTTGTTGCAGACGAAGTACGCAAACTCGCAGATCGAACGGATAAGGCAATCAGCGAAATCAATATTTCATTACAGTCAATGAAACAGGATGTTACAACGATTGGGGAAAAATTTGAGCAAGTACAAGAGAGCATTGAGGAATCGAATCAATCTATCGGAAGCTTCAATACAAATATGGAACATAATGCGCAGATGATGCGTAAAACGTTTGCCAGTACGGAACATACGGCGGAACGGATATTTATGAGTCTGGCAAAATTGGATCATATTGTTTGGAAAGTGAATACCTACCTTTCAGCCATCACCCGAAAAGAGCAGTTTAGTTTTGTTGACCATCATAACTGCCGTCTCGGTAAATGGTATTACGAAGGTGAAGGGGCTGAGTTTTTCAAAAAAACCGCAAGTTATTCGGCACTTGAATCACCGCATTCGATTGTTCATAACTCAACTCACAAAATTTTTGATTTGATGAAGACTGAGAGCATCGGTTCAGAACGTTTTGTCAAAGTTTTTGAAGAGATGGAACATGCAAGTGACGGTGTATTCGCAACTTTGGATCGTATGCTTCAAGAAAAAATCTAATTTCCTTCTCATCTTCAATTAGAATGGCGCATGAATATATTTCATCTTTTTGATGAAATGTAGAAATTTGTGACATATTTAATGCATCGTATTCTATTTTGTTACAAATAATAACACTTGTCGCTAAAGTACACGTTTTAGGTGTTTCCTATTGTGACAGAAGCCAAAAAATATAAATGATTGATAAATGATTAAGGGTTTGCTTTAATTCTCTTTTTGTTATAGTGCAACAACTGTTTTTATCTAAAACCGTATCCTGTGGCAGGAAGCTTTCTTGACGCAGGATAGGCCATTAACCACGTAAAGGTCAGAACTATGGAGCATTACCACGTAGCAAATCCTTATTTTGGGGTATTTGTACTGTTTGTATTGACGTTTGGGGCATTCTATACCACAACAGTCATCGCACGCTTAGCCAGCCGCGCATTAGCGGCCAAAGATACTGAAAAAATAAAACTCTCGGTCTACGAATGCGGACCGGAGGTGACCAAACAGCCGAACCGTATTTCGACACAGTTTTACCTGTTTGCGTTGTTGTTTTTATTGTTTGATGTGGAAATTGTATTTATGTTTCCGTGGGCAATTGATTTTAAATTACTCGGATGGTTCGGCTTTAGCGAGATGATGATGTTTATCGTCTTGTTGGCTATCGGATTTGTTTATGCGTGGAAAAAAGGGGCACTCGAATGGCACAACATCAAGTAAATTATCTTAAAGACGGCGGACTTCCCGTCGCATTGACAACAATCGATAAAGTGGTCAACTGGGGTCGATCAAACTCTATCTGGGCATTGACATACGGTTTGGCATGCTGTGGTATTGAAATGATGGCTTCAGGGGCATCCCGTTATGACTTTGACCGTTTCGGTACGATCTTCCGGGCTTCTCCGCGTCAGGCTGAACTCATGGTTGTTGCAGGGACATTGACGAAAAAACATGCGGAGTTTATTCGCCGTTTGTACGATCAAATGACAGAACCTAAATGGGTTATCTCTATGGGTTCATGCGCTAACACAGGCGGTATGTTCAATACTTACGCTACGGTTCAAGGTGTCGATCGTGTTATCCCTGTTGATCTCTATCTACCGGGATGTGCACCACGTCCTGAAACCTTGCAATATGGCGTATTGCTGTTACAGCAAAAAATTCGTAAAGAGAGTGCGTCACGCGCTCAAAAACCAAAAAGGTTGATGTAATGAGAGCTTACACCCCTAAAGACGACGTACAGAAAAAACCCTATTATACAGATCGCTATTGGGTTGCCCCTCAGGTAGCGAAGAGCGATGTGAGCGAAGATGCGGTATTTGCTGCGGATCTCGAAGCGATCAAAGCAAAATTTGACGTATTGGATGCGTATATCCAAGTGGGTCAAATGGTGGTCGTCATCAATGCTGTGGACAACTTTGGTGTAATTGAACTGATGAAAAATGAGCTTTCATACAATCAGCTCTCTGAAATGTCTGCGATTGATTGGTTGGCTACGGAAGGAAAATTTGAGATTTTCTACCAAATGCTCAGTATGTCTAAGCGCAAACGTATTCGCGTAAAATGCAAAATCGGTGAAAAAGAGTCGATCCAAAGCGTTGAGAAACTGTTTCGATCTGCTGACTGGTCTGAGCGCGAGATGTATGACATGTTCGGTGTCGTTGTGAATAACCACCCGTTTATGAAACGTATTTTGATGCCGGATGACTGGGAAGGCTTCCCGCTTCGTAAAACCTATCCTCTCCAAGGGGATGAATTTGCGCAGTGGTATGAAGTCGATAAAATCTTCGGTAAAGAGGCGCGTGAGATTATCGGACCTGAAAACCGCGATCCTGCACGTGTTGATCGCTATGACACCGAACGTTTTGCAAGATTGGGTCACGAAGTACCGCGCGGTGCCGATATCAGCCAAGGCGAGCCGGATACTCCGCTTGTTTACCAAGAAGAGGGTGGTGTCTTCTTGATCGAAAAATTTGACGCAGAGAAGAGTGTCGTGATCTCTGATCGCGACCGTTAAGGATCACGTATGCAACAAGCCAATAGACTTAGACCTTTTTTCGAAAACATTACATTTGACCGTGATGACAATGAGTTGATTCTCAACTTCGGTCCTCAGCATCCATCGGCGCACGGACAATTACGTTTGATGCTCCATTTGCAACAAGAGCAAATCACAAAAGCCCATCCGGATATCGGATACCTTCACCGTGGTATGGAGAAGATGGCAGAGAACATGATTTACAATGAATTCATGCCGACCACTGACCGTATGGACTATATTGCATCCAGTTCAAACAACTACGGATTTGCTTTGGCAGTTGAAAAACTGATCGGTCTTGAAGTACCGCGCCGTGCGAAAGTAATTCGTATGATGCTTCTTGAGACCAACCGTCTTATGTCCCACCTTTTTTGGTTGGCGACAACGGCGCTGGATATCGGAGCGATGACCGTGTTCTTGTTTGCATTCCGTGAGCGTGAATATCTCATGGATTTGATCGAAGACTACTGCGGTGCCCGTTTGACCCATGCAGCGGTTCGTATCGGTGGAGTTCCCCTCGATTTGCCGGATAACTTTATCGCCGATCTTCGCAAATTCCTCGACAAATTGCCGGAGAATATCAAAGACTACGAAGACCTCCTCGACAGCAACCGTATTTGGTTGATGCGTATGGAAAATGTCGGAGTTATCTCAAAAGAGATGGCCTTGAGCTGGGGATGTTCGGGAGTAATGCTCCGTGCTTCAGGTGTTGAGTGGGATATCCGTAAAGAAGAACCGTATGAGCTTTATGATGAAGTAGAGTTCAATGTTCCGGTTTCGGACAAAGGGGACAACTACGCCCGTTATAAACTCTACATGGCAGAGATGCGCGAATCGGCAAAGATTTTGGATCAAGTTCTCGATATGTACGAGGGAACCGGGCCTGAGTTAATGGCGCATGCACCGCAATATATTTCGGCACCTAAAATCGATATTATGACTCAAAACTACTCGTTGATGCAGCATTTTGTCCTTGTAACTCAAGGGATGCGTCCTCCGGTAGGAGAAGTATATATCGCGACCGAATCACCAAAAGGGGAGCTTGGTTATTACATCAACTCCCAAGGTGGTGCTTATCCGTACCGTCTTAAACTCCGTGCGCCGTCATTCTGGCACACCGGGATTTTGACAGATTTATTGCCGGGTCACTACATTCCGGACGTTGTATCTATCATCGGGACGACCAATATCGTCTTCGGTGAAGTAGACCGCTAAAAGGAGCATGCAGTGAAACGTTACGATTTACGTCATTTAAAAGAAAATTTTTACGGTCGCATGTCTGATATTATCAAACAAGAGCCTGCAAACGGCGAAGTACTGATCTTTTTGTTTGAAATTGGTGATTTTACCCCGATCCAACAATCGGCTGATTTGGTTAAAGAGCTTGGGTGTGAACTCATGAATTCGTTGAAGTTTAACGAAGCCGACTGGACCATTGTGGTCAAAAAATAAGGAAACGTTGTGAGTAAAGTCTATTTCTCCACGTGGCGGGGCGAGCAAATTAACAACATCGGCAAAGCTGACGATGCTTGGGAAAAATCTGCTTATAACCTCCCGTTGGAATATAACGAACACGCCCATTCAAAAGCGTTTATCGGTTGGGATGGCGTAGCGCTGTTTAACCCCGATGTTGACGTGGTTCGTTTAGCGACGGAGTATGCAGCGCAATATCAGGTTTATTCTGAAGCATGCGGACGTTGTGCACCGGGGCGATGGGGCGGTCGTATTTTGTACGATTTGCTCGATAAAATCGCTCGCGGAGAGGGTGCGGTATCGGACATGGATCACCTAAAAGAGGTCTCCAAAACGATGCAGGAAACGTCTAAATGCGAGATTGGTAAAACCGTTCCAAACCCGTTATTGGATCTCATGACTCACTTCGAGTCGGAGTTTATGGCGTGTATTACCGAGCAAAAACCTTCCAAACATTATCATATGGAAGATACCAATTACATCGCAAAAATTACCGCACCCTGTATGGATGCGTGTCCGGCACACGTCGATATTCCGGCCTATATCGAAGGTGTGAGAGATCTGCGTTTTGATGATTCATTGATGGCAACCCGTCAAACCATGCCATTGGCACATACGTGCGGACGTGTTTGTCCTCACCCGTGTGAAACAGAGTGCCGCCGTACAAACCTTGATGAACCTATTTCGATCATGGAGCTCAAACGTTTGGGTGCCGATTATGAGACCGATCACGGTTTCGGCTTCTTCCACCCAAGTGAGAAAAAACCGTCCATCGGTAAAAAAGTGGCGGTAATAGGTGCCGGTCCTGCAGGGCTAACGGGTGCCTATTATCTGGCACTTGACGGTGTTGACGTTGATGTGTACGAAGAACTTCCGGTTCTCGGCGGCGAGGTAGCCGTCGGGGTTCCGGAGTACCGCATGCCTATTGATAAATATAACCAAGACATCGAAGCAGTACGTGATCTTGGCGTTAATTTTATCACGAATAGCAAAGTCAATGCAGATATGATGCGTCAGTTTGAAAATGACTATGATGCTGTTTTGGTAGCAACCGGAACCCGTATCTCTAAAAAAGTCTATTGTGATAATGAACGTCCTGAAATTCAGGGATACTGGGGAGCTATCGACTTTTTGGATAAAGTTAATCTCCAAGTCAAATACGACATCATGGTACCGGAAGCGGATCAAAAACGTCATATGTTACCGACAAATTTCGTTGATTTGACGGGTAAAACACTGGTATGTGTCGGGGGCGGATTTACCTCTATGGACGTTGTACGCTGTGCGATCCGTGCCAATGCAAAAAAGGTTGTTATGCTTTATCGCCGTGACGAAGCAACGATTATCAAAAACACGACGTATGAAGAGTATCACGAAGCGGTAGAAGAGGGTGTCGAATTTATTTTCCACTCTGCCGTTGCAAAGATGAACGATGAAAACGATGTTTTGAAATCATTGATTGTCGATCGCTATGAACTGGTTCCGGATCCGAACGGGGGGCGTCCTCAGTTGGAAAAAATCGAAGGAGCTTCGTTTGAGATGGAGTGTGATTATCTCATTCCTGCCGTTTCTCAAAGTGCTGATTTGAAACTTATTCCCGAAGAGTGGGAAATCGAGCGTACCTCATGGGCTACGATCAAAACCAACGGGAAAGACTATATGACTTCCCGCAAAGGGATTTTTGCTGCCGGAGACTGTGAATACGGACCGATGACGATTGTTAATGCGGTCGGACAGGCAAAACGTGCCGCATCGGTTATGGCACGTTATGTCCAGAGCGGCGAAATTACCTTGTTAGATGATGAGATCATGGAAGATCATCTTCGTAAGCTCAAGGTTTACGACAAAAAAGAGAAAATCCAAGGGTGGCTTCCGGGATTGCCGCGTCAACACAGTGAAGTCTTGACACCGGATGAACGCAAAGACAATAACCGTGAAGTCAAATACGGATTTACGCAAGAAGAGGCGCTTGCTGAAGCAGAACGATGTATGCGCTGTTATTATATTGCGATGGTAGCACACTAAGGAGGGATGGATGATCAATTTTACGATTAACGGCCAGCCCGTCATAGCAAATAAAGGGGAGACTATTCTCCAAGCAGCACGTAAAGCGGGATTCTATATCCCAACGATGTGTTATTTAGAGAAAACAACTCCGTGTGCCTCATGCCGATTGTGTGTCGTTGAAACGGATAAAACCGATGGATTGATTCTTAGTTGCCAAACTCCACCGACGGAAGGATTGGGTGTAACGATTAATTCAGAACGCCTTGAGCAAGAACGAACCAATATCATGCGTCTGTATGATGTCAATCACCCTTTAGAGTGCGGTGTATGTGATAAATCCGGGGCATGTGATCTTCAAAATAAAACATTAGAGTTCGGTGTTTCGGCACAACATTTCAGTGCCAAAGATCAACATCGTGCGATTGAGCACTGGGGAATGATCAATTATGATCCCGCTTTGTGTATCTTGTGCGAGAAATGTGTTCATGTCTGTAATGAAATTATCGGCGATGATGCGATTACACTCCAGTTTGGAGGATATAAATCGGCAGTGATCCCGAAAAACAGTGAAGTTCTTGATTGTACGTTCTGTGGTGAGTGTATTGCGGTATGTCCGGTCGGTGCGCTGGTAAGTTCTGATTTTCAGTACACGGCAAATGCATGGGAACTGAGTCAAATCCCGGCAACCTGTGTTCATTGCTCAGCTGGATGTTCGCTTACCTATGAAGTGAAACATACTTCGACAACGAATGCAAACGATCGTATTTATCGTGTAACCAATAATTTTGAACACATGACTCTATGCGGAGCAGGACGTTTCGGGTTTGATTTTGATCAGCAAAGCGAAAAAAATGAGGCAGAATTTACCAAAGCTGTTGAAGCAATTCGAAATGCCTCTGCTATCCGTTTCAGCGCATTGATTACAAATGAAGAAGCGATGATCCTTCAGCAATTCAAAAAAATGCTAGGGATCAAACTTTATAACGAAGAGGCAAGAGCGTATCAAAGTTTCATGGCCGCATATGCATCCGTTAGCGGAAAAATGGGATTCGGCGGAAGTCTGGATGCGATTAAACAAAGTGACGGAATCATTGTAGTCGGAGGGCGTATCACTACCGATAATCCGGTTGTCCGTTACGCAATGACAAGCGCTGCGCGTCATAACGGGGCAAAAGTGGTTTACATGCATCCTCTTGAAGATACATTGCTTCAAAATGTTGTGACACAATTTGTCAAATACGAAGTAGGAACGGAAGAGGGCGTTATCGCGATGCTGGCATCAACCCTTCTGCAGGATGCCGATATCAATGACGAGATGCGCAAATTCTTCGCGGATCTTGATGAGGGCTATCTTTGTGCCGAGAGTAATGTCGGAGATGAAGAATTCATCCGTATCGCAAAATCGATGGGCAGAGCAAAACGAAAAACCCTTATTATCGGCAGCGATGTATTAAATCATAAACGCGCAGCTAATATTGCCCGTTTGTGTGCAATGATCGAAACCTATACCGAGTTTTCCGTTGTTGTCGTAGCCCCGAGTGTCAATACTATCGGAGTCTCGTTGATTTGTGATCTTGATGCCGATAACGGCGGCGATGGAGTTGTAGGTTATAATGCAGCAGGTGAGTATACGATGGGTTCCATCGGTGACGTGATGCTCAAACTCCCTTCTCTCAATTCACAAGAGGGGACGTTTGTAAGTATCAATCACCAAGTGCTTCCGACAAATGTTGCGGTAGCGTTTTACGGCTATACATTAAATGATCTTGCAAATGCGCTGGGGTTAAAATCAGCGAATACTATTGATTACACGGCACAACTTCCGGTTGCAAAAGGGTTTAACGGGTCGTCTTTTGATGATTTAGGGAATTTTTACGGACCGCTTGGAGAAGATGATCGAGGATATATTTTAGAAAATATCGATGTTGAAATCGGTGGTTCTCTCGAAGAAATTGAAGATTTACCGGAGTTTAACGGCACTGTTGTCTATCGTTGTAATCCTGTAAATCAATTTAACGCGTACACAGCGCGAACGTCACAGCTCGAAAAAGAGGCAACTTTATCCGGTTCTGCCCAATTCGCGGCTGCTGCAAAAATCACCGATGGTGATAAAATTCAAATTGTATTTGCAGGTGAGATGCAAGAGAGAATTTTCAAATTGGATGCATCACTGAAGGGTACCATTGCTTTGGTACCGGCATACGATGTCGCATACGGTGCGATGAATGAAAAATATCGTTTTGAAAAGGTGAAAATTATGAGGATGGGGAATGAATCATGAATGAAATCACGATTACCATAGACGGCCGCACTGTCCAGACGCAAGAGGGTGAATATATTCTTAATGCGGCGCGTGCTAATGGGATTTTTATTCCGGCGATTTGTTATTTAACACGATGTTCACCGACATTGGCGTGTCGTATTTGTTTGGTTGAAGCGGATGGCAAGCAAGTCTACGCGTGTAATGCCAAAGCAAAGCAAGGGATGGAAATTACGACTACAACTCCGAATATCGAATCTGAACGCCGTGCGATTATGGAAGTTTATGATGTCAACCATCCGCTTGAGTGCGGAGTGTGCGATCAATCAGGTGAATGTGAGCTGCAGAACTATACTCTTGAGATGGGTGTAGATCAACAAACCTATGCGATCAAAGACACTCATAAACCGGCACAGGATTGGGGATTGATCCATTACGATCCGGCATTGTGCATTATGTGTGAACGTTGTATTACCGTTTGTAAAGACATGATCGGAGATGCGGCACTCTCTACCGTTGCGCGGGGATCCGATCCAATCGAAGCGGCATTCAAAGAATCAATGCCAAAAGATGCCTATGCGATGTGGAATAAGCTCAATAAATCGCTTATTTCTCCGAATGCGGGTGATACGTTAGATTGTACTAACTGCGGAGAATGTACGTCGGTATGTCCGGTCGGTGCGTTGGTAAGCAGTGATTACCAATACACATCCAATGCATGGGAACATAAACAAATCCCGGCAACGTGCGCCCATTGTTCGGCAGGATGTCAGCTGAGCTATGATATCAAACACACCTCTGTTGAAAATCCTGAGAGCAAAATCTACCGCGTTAAAAACGAGTGGAACTATGTATCGCTTTGCGGTGCCGGTCGCTACGGATACGATTTCGAAAATAAAAATGTAACAAAAGATGCTGTAGCCTTTGATGCTGCGATTGCAGCATTCAAGCAAGCCGACACGATTGCATTTACATCAACCATTACGAACGAAGAGGCATTGATTCTTCAGCGTCTTAAAGAAAAATTCGGATACCGCCTTATTAATGAAGAAGCCCGTGCGTTTAAATCATTCCTTAACGCTTACAGTGCTGTGAGCGGTACGTCACTTTACGGCGGTGATTTGGGTGAAGTTCATGCATCTGATTTTGTTGTCTCTATCGGAAGTGCACTTAAAACCGATAATCCAAATGCCCGTTTTGCGATGAATAATGCGTTATCGATGAATAAAGGTGCAGGTCTTTATTTCCATCCGATCAATGATCCGGTTATTGCCGGTATGTCAAAAAGTGTGACGCAGTTCAATCACGCACCGATGATGGAAGAAGCGGCTCTTTATTTGATACTGGACCTTTTCGCAGATAAAGCGGCAATGCCTTCTTCCGTGAGCGAATATTTGGCAGGTTTCCATTCGACGAAGACCGTAACGGTTGAAGAGACGGTTGATGAAAAAGTGACCGAAACCGTTGTCAAAAAAGTTCTCAACGAAGAGACCGGTGTGGAAGAAGAGGTAAGCGAAGAGGTTACCAAAACAGTGAAGAAAAAAGTTTCAAAAGAGGTGGAAGTAGATGAAAATGCTCTTTTCGCCCTTTTGAATGCTCCGGCAGGATTTAGCGATACATTGACTAAATATTTGGCGAAAAAAGAGCGTTTCTCATTGATGGTCGGACCGGATTTATATACACACCCTAATGCATCAAATTGTGCTCGCTTGGTAGCTTTGATCGAAAAATATACGCAGTTCAGCGTCACAATGATTCCAAACCTTTCCAATACACTCGGGGTTGCCATGATTTGTGATCTTGATTCTGAGCGCGGAAGTTATACGATCGGATATAACACGGCTGGAAACTTTACACTCAGTGCACTTGGCGGCGGAGATTTGGATATGCCTGCGTTGAATCAGCAAGAGGGGACATTGACCAATATCGATAAACGGGTTAACCCGACGAATGCGGCACTTTCATTTAGCGGATATGTTTTGAATGATATTGCAAATGCGTTGGGTCTAAGCTCTAAATACACGGTTGATTACACGGCACAGCTTCCTAAACAGGCAGGATTTAAAGCAACCTGTTTTGATGCGCTTCCTAACCACTACACCAACTCAGGTGAAGAGGTTCGAGGTTATCGTTTGGACATCCAAACGGTAACGGTAGACACAGATGAAAACGTAACGCCATTTGATGCGGATAAAGCAATTAACGAGAATGTTGTTTATTTGGCCAATCCGGTTTTACAGTTTTCACCGTTTACGGCAGCTTCCCATCAACTTCAAGAAAATGGGGGTCTTTATGTCTCTAAAACGTTCATGGAATCTAACAGTTGGAATGAAGGGGATCGCGTGAATGTGAAAACGGCACGCGGCGAGCTAAGTCTCAACGTTATAGCCGACGGTAAAATCGAGGGAGATATTGCGTATCTTCCGACATTTGATACCGCTATCAACTCTGAAGCACTGTTTGACGGTTACCGTTTTGCGTGCGTATCAATTCAAAAGGTGTAAGCATGGATGTAGCATTTATCATAGAAACGATTGCTAAAATCGTTGTAATCTTGTTGATCTTTTCAGCGCTCGCGGGTCTTGGGACCTACTTCGAGCGTAAAGTGCTGGCGTTTATGCAACGCCGTTTGGGACCGATGCATGTCGGACCATTTGGATTGCTTCAAGTCGCAGCGGACGGGATTAAACTCTTTACGAAAGAGGATATTATCCCTCAAAACGTCGTAAAACCGATTTTTAAAATCGCTCCGGTTATTACGGCTGCGACTGCGTTTATGGCTTCAGCAGCCATTCCGTTTTGGCCGCAGTTTACTGTAATGGGCTATACCGTTCATCCGATCGTAGCAGACATCAATGTCGGTATCCTCTATGTTCTTGGGGTTATGGCAATCGGATTGTACGGACCGCTCCTTGGGGGGATGGCATCGGCAAATAAATGGTCATTGATCTCTGCGGCACGTAGTGCGGCTATCTTTATCTCGTATGAAGTTATTACTGGACTTGCGTTGTTGGCACCGTTAATGATGGTAGGTTCATTGTCATTGGTAGATATCAACAATTACCAAGCCGGCGGAATTACCAACTGGATCGTTTGGTCACAGCCGGTAGCATTTGTCCTTTTTTGGATTGCCGCTTTTGCAGAAACCGGGCGTACCCCTTTCCACCTTGTTGCAAACGATCATGAAATTATTGACGGTTTCGGAACCGAGTATTCGGGTATGCGTTGGGGTCTTTTCTTCATCGGTGAATATGCAAATATGTTCTTTATCTCGTTTGTAATCGCTATTGTATTCTTGGGCGGTTTTGGTGACGGTACTTTTGCGGGAGCATTCCAATTGATCCTCAAAGTAGCGTTTTTCTTTTTCTTTTTCCTTTGGACACGTGCCGCATGGCCGGATGTTCGACCTGACCAATTGATGTGGTTATGTTGGAAAGTTTTAATGCCGATTGCGGTGCTCAACGTTGTTGTCACCGGCATCGTGATGATGTTCTAAGGAGGTTGTGCGATGCATCATGAAGAAGTATTTACAGACCGAAATGTAAGTGAACATAGCGCTTATTATTACGTCGATATCGAAAACTATCCGGTAACCGGATGGGATAAATTTAAGCAAGTTGTCAAACGTGCCGCAAAAGGCGAATTGTTTGTGGGCTTATGGGTTGTTATGCGAGAGATGATCAAATTTGACATCCATACCGTCCAATACCCGAAAGAAAAACTTCCGATCGGGCCTCGTTATCGTGCGGTTCATAAACTGCTCCGTTTGTGGGAGTCAGGGTATGAGCGTTGTATCGGTTGTGGATTGTGCGAAAAAATTTGTATCTCCGATTGTATCCGTATGGATACTCGTATCGACGAGAACAGCCGCAAAGAAGTAACGGAGTACAGCATCAACCTCGGACGTTGTATCTTCTGCGGATATTGTGCGGAAGTGTGCCCGGAACTCGCTATTGTCCACGGAGGACGTTACGAAAACGGTTCTGAACAACGTGCCCATTTTGTTATTAAAGACGATATGCTCACTCCGCTTGATTTGCTTACGGCAGGTGAACAATCAGAGTACCCGGGCTTCGGAGCCATCATCCCAGGAAGCGACGCGTCGGTCAAAAAGACCCCGCTCGCCTATTAAGGAGTCAAAGTTATGTTTGAAGCTATCGCTTTTTATCTGTTTGCTGTCCTCACAATCGTGATGTTTACCATCACGGTTATGACCAGTCAAGCATTGTATGCCATCACCGCAATGGCGGCTGGGATGATTTTCATCTCGGCATTTTTCTTTATTCTTGGTGCCGACTTTTTGGGAGCTATCCAAATCATCGTCTATACCGGAGCAGTTATGGCGCTTTATGCGTTCGGTATGATGTTCTTCGACACGACTCGTAATGTAGTTGAAAAGAAAGTCAATCCGCAAATCGTTTTTGTACTGGGCGTATTGGCAGCGGTCATGGTAGTTGCTATTTTTGTTGCACCGATCATCTCAGACAATATCCAAGCGTTGTATCCGATTGATCCGACTATCGGTAATTCACAGGCAGTGGGTATGGTTCTCTTTACTAAATATCTGGTCCCTTTCGAACTTGCAGCAGTCATGCTTCTTGTCGCGATGATCGGCGGGATTATTATGGCAGGTAAGAAAATGGATAAATCGTTGACCTTGATGGCGGAAGAAGAGATCGGCATGATGGATGACAGCTATAGAGCAGAAGAAGGGGGACACTGATGGAAATTACACTCACCCATTATCTTGTATTGTCAAGCATTTTGTTTGCAATCGGATTGATCGGTATCATGCGACGTAAAAATCTTTTAATGCTCTTTTTTGCAACAGAAATTTTACTGAATGCTACCAATATCGGATTTGCGGCAATTTCGCATTATATCGGCGATTTGAGCGGTCAAATGTTTGCATTCTTTATTATTGCAATTGCGGCTTCTGAAGTGGCAATCGGATTGGGTCTTCTCATCGTTTGGTATAAACGTACCGGTAAGATCGACCTAGATCAGATGAATTCAATGCGAGGATAGGCTATGGAACTTTATTTATATATTGCACTCTTCGCTCCGTTGGTAGGGTCATTATTTTCAGCGTTGTTCGGTATGTCGCCTAAAACGAACATTACAGGTTATATCGCTTCCGGATTGCTGTTCACCTCTTTTTTAAGCAGTCTCGTTCTGCTCAACTATGTTTTGGGTGGACACACGGTACACGTAGAACTGATGACATGGATGGCAACGGGTGATCTTTACATACCGTTTGGATTTGTCGTCGATCAAGTAAGCGTTGTGATGATGATGGTTGTAACGATCGTTTCTACAGTTGTTCACGTTTATTCTGTCGGGTACATGGATCATGACAAAGGATTTAACCGTTTCTTCTCATGGCTTTCGGCTTTCGTTTTCTCGATGATGGTTTTGGTTATGAGTGACAACTTCGCCGGATTATTTATCGGATGGGAAGGGGTCGGTTTGTGTTCATGGGGTCTAATCGGTTTCTGGTATCACAAAGAATCGGCTACATGGGCAGCTAACGAAGCGTTCATTATGAACCGTATTGCCGACCTTGGGATGTTGATCGGTATCTTCATGATTTACTGGAATGTCGGATCTCTCCAATATGATGTGGTATTTGCAGAAATCGGAAATCTTCCGTTAGTGATTACAACATGGATCGGTATTTTCCTCTTTATAGGTGCAATGGGTAAATCGGCGCAATTTCCGCTACATACATGGCTTGCCGATGCGATGGAAGGTCCAACTCCGGTTTCGGCACTGATCCATGCGGCTACGATGGTTACTGCGGGGGTTTATTTGGTCGTAAGGGCGAATCCGATTTATGATTTGATCCCGAATGTCGGTATTTTTATCGCGAGCCTTGGTGCATTTGTTGCTCTTTTCGCAGCATCTATGGCATTGGTTAACCGCGATATGAAACGTATCATCGCCTACTCAACCCTTTCACAACTCGGATATATGTTCGTAGCAGCCGGTTTGGGCGCATACTGGGTAGCATTATTCCATCTTATGGCACACGCATTTTTCAAAGCGTTGCTGTTCCTCGGTGCCGGTAACGTTATGCATGCGATGCATGATGAACTCGATCCGTTTAAAATGGGGGGCTTGCGCAAAGTGATGAAAGGGACATTTATCATGATGACCCTTGCTTCCGTTGCCTTAGCGGGTATCTATCCGTTTGCCGGATTCTTTTCAAAAGATTTGATTTTAGAAGTCGGGTTTGTTGAACACCACTATATTATCTATACCGTATTGTTGTTGACTGCCGGTTTGACAGCGTTTTACTCGTTCCGTCTTGTGGCATTGATCTTCCATGGAGAAGAGCGCTATAAACTTTTCGGGATTCACCCGCATGAAGCGTATAAGTTTATGTTGGTGGCTATGTCTCCATTGCTCGTATTGGCGATTATTGCCGGTTCATTTAAAATGACGTACTATCAATTGGTCACTAACCTGCTTCCATCAACGGTATATCATGTGCATAATGAAGTGACTTTCTGGATCATGACGATCGGAACACAACTGTTTGTTATTTCAGCTATTTTGTTTGCGTATAAAAAATACAGCAACTGGAACAGTGTTCCGGACGGCACCTCTAAAATGGAAAATAGTTTCGGCTACAAATTGCTGTGGAATCAGTATTACATACCGAAATTTTATGAAGAAGTTTTTTCCAAACCGTATTTGGAACTTTCCAAAATTGCGTGGAAACAGATTGATCTTAAAATTGTCGATGCGACCGTAGATATGATTGCTAATGCAATTTACAAAACGGGTGAAAATACACGTGATATTCAAAACGGAAATCTCTCCACTATGCTTCGTTGGATGGTTTTCGGTTTGGTTGTTTTATTAGCACTTGCCGTTGCGTTTACCGTTGGGTATAACGCGGTCAGCGCTTAAGGAGTAATGATGATAGATCATATTTTAACACTTTTAATTTTCTTCCCTGCATTGGCTGCAATGCTTGGATTTGTCGTCACAAAAGACAGTATGAGAGCGTACGGTATTGCCGTTTCTTTCATCGAATTTGTCCTCTCTTTGTGGCTATGGTACGCGTACGATCCGATGGTTTCGGGGATGCAATTTATGGAGTCAATGCCATTGATTCCGGCTTTTGGTATTAATTACCTTCTTGGTGTGGACGGTATATCACTCTTTATTATTATTCTATCAACGTTTTTCACGATGATCGGTATTGCATCATTGACTGAAAAGCGTCACCTTAAGAATTTGATTATTACCTTGTTATTCTTAGAGATGACAATGGTTGGTGTATTTGCCGCGTTGGATGCAATTGTATTTTACGTGTTTTGGGAACTCTCATTGGTTCCGATGCTTTACATTATCGGTGCATGGGGCGGGCCGTTGCGTATATACGCATCGATCAAGTTTTTCCTCTATACGTTTACCGGTTCTTTGATTATGCTGGTCGGTATGCTCTTTATGGCGTATTTTTACAATCAGGCAACCGGAATGTGGAGCTTCTCAATCCTTGAATGGTATCGTCTGATTTTGCCGGAGAATTTCCAGCTTTGGTTATTTGCGGCATTTTTTATCGGATTTGCAATCAAAGTACCGATGTTTCCATTCCATACATGGCTTCCGTATGCTCACGGTCAGGCACCAACTATCGGTTCGGTCATCTTGGCAGCAATTTTGCTTAAAATGGGAACGTACGCATTTGTCCGTTTTTCATTGCCGATGTTTCCGGATGCTTCGGTTTACTTTATGTTCCCGATTGCAATTATTGCCATCATAATGATTATCTATACGGCGATGGTAGCCTATGCGCAGGAAGATATTAAACAAGTTGTTGCCTACAGCTCGGTTTCTCACATGGGTGTTATTATCCTCGGTACGTTCGCGTTGAACGTTGAAGGGGTGAGCGGATCGGTGTTCTTAATGCTGGCGCATGGGGTTGTCTCAGGGGCTCTGTTCTTACTCGTCGGAGTGATTTATGATCGACGTCATACAAAAATGATGTCGGAGTTCGGTGGAATTGCATCGGTTATGCCTCGCTATGCGACTATTTTCGGAATTATGATGATGGCATCAGTGGGATTACCGCTTACGATTAACTTTGTCGGAGAGTTTTTGAGTTTGCTCGGTTTTTATAAACAATCTCACATGATTACGCTTACGGCCGGAGTAGCCATTATCGTTGGGGCAATTTATATGCTTTCTGCCTATAAAAAAATGTTTTTCGGTACTGTAACGAATGAAGCAAACCGAAATTTGAAAGATGTAAACCGCACTGAACTTCTTGGGCTTATCCCATTAGTTATTGTAGCAATTTGGCTGGGTGTATATCCAAAACCTGTTTTGGGACCGATTAACAACAGTGTCGAGTCGATTATACAGCTTATGCATGACAAAGCTCAAAGTCCTGAGGCTAAAGAGCGTATCCCTAACCTTTCAGATTCGAGTAAGATCATTTCAATGCAGGAGGCGCACTAATGTTAGAGCCGATTCATGTTTCGCTTGCGTCGCTTAATTTAGCGACGTTAGCCCCGATGCTCATTGCGATTGTCGGTGCGCTGGTTATTTTAGTGATCGATATGGCAAAGGGAGGGCTGCACAAATCGTTGTACGTCATGCTCAGTCTTTTGTTTTTGCTTTTGGATTTAGGTTCGTTGATCGATTTTGCAGGCTTGTTTCTTAAAAACGGAACAATCTTAGGTTTCTTTGATGTCATGCTTATGGATGGTCTAGCCATCTTGGCTCAGATCATTATTGTAGTGGGATCAATGCTCTTTATTCCGTTGGCATTGACTTCAAAACGGTTTCATGAATACAACTATCCGGAGTATTTTGCCCTCTTTTTATTCATGATTTCCGGCTTTCAGTTTATGGTTGCAACCGATAATCTGATTTTGATCTTCATCGGATTGGAAACGGCATCGTTGGCACTTTATACCCTTATCGCATTGCATAACCGTGCTAAATCTTTTGAAGCTGCCGTGAAGTACTTTACGATGGGTGCATTGGCAGCAGGCTTTTTCGCTTTCGGTTCGATGATTTTTTATGCGATCAGCGGTTCTGTTGAAATCAATCAGATAGCAACCGTATTGGCAGAAGATCATTACAGTAATATTGGCTATATTTTGATTGCTGTTACCTTTATGATCGCAGCAATCGGATTTAAAATATCGATGGTACCGTTCCATACCTGGACACCGGACGTTTATGAAGGTTCATCTGCAGCACTAGCAGGATATATGTCAATCGTTCCTAAAATCGCAGGTTTTGTGGTTGCGATGCGTTTGTTTGAATTTTTGGTTCACAGCGGAGTAGCATGGCTGCAAGTCATCCTGTATATCGGAGTTGTCATAACGATGACGGCAGCTAACGTATGGGCATTGGTACAAAGTGATGTCAAGCGTATGTTGGCATACAGTTCAATCAGCCATGCCGGTTTTGTAATGGCAGCGATTTTGATCGGTACGACCCAAGCCAACACAGGATTGTTTTTGTATTGGGCGCTCTTTAGCTTTACCAATCTCGGAGCCTTTACGATGTTATGGGTGAATCGACAGAAAAATCTCCTTCCGGGGCAAAGTTCGGATCATCCGTACGAGAAATTCTCCGGTATGGTAAAAACAATGCCGATGGGTGCCGTGATGATGGGTCTGTTTATGCTTTCCCTCGCCGGTATCCCTCCGTTTGGTCTGTTCTGGGGTAAATTGTACATGATAGGATCTGCCGTCTCAGCAGGTTATACGGGACTGGCTCTTATCATGGCTCTGAACTCGGCGATCGCCGGGTATTACTACTTGAAACTTATTGTATTTATGTTTATGAAAGAACCAATGGTCGGATATGAGAAGATGTATTTTATGAATGCCTCTCTTTCGCTGAAAACCATTATCGGTATTGCTGTAGTCGGAACAATATTTGCCGTATTTGCAGTCAACCCTTTGTTGAAAGTTATTACTCTATTCGTGTATAATAGCGGCTATTAATCCTCATTATGAGGAAAAGAAGGGGAAGGATTGAGACACTGGATTGCTCTATGCCTCTGTTTCCCCTTGTTTGCCTTGGAACTCTCCATCCAAACCGGAAAAGAGGAAGGGGCGACATTTAGTATTCTCCACCTTCAAAATGCATTCCCTTTCACGTGTGATGCAACAAACGATGAGTTTGGCGAAACACGGCGAATCGATTGTCGCATACCACAAGCAACAAAACAGACCTTCTCCCCGATCAACAATGCTCAATTCAGTATAACCGGTGTTTCTTCGCCTCAAGGCTATAGTATTACTATCCTTCCCAAAGCAAAAATGAAACTGATTCCACTCGCATTTGATCTTTCCAAAGAGACAGAAACGTTTCAAGGAAACATTCGCAAAGCAAAGCATTGGAGTGTAGTCGGATACACACAGACTCTTCCCTTGATAGTAATGAATCCAACACCTGAATCAGGAATTAACTTCCCTATAAATATCAAAAAAGATATGAGACCTATTGTCGGAGGCCTCGACCTGAAAGGGAACCCGATAAAGATTACACGGGTACAAGACGTTACTGACTATATGGAGATGAAAAAAGCGTATGAAGCAAAGAGATACGACAGAGTTCTTGATCTCAGTACGAATGCTCTGAAAAACTATCCGAAGACTGTCTTTAAAAATGAATTATTGCTCTATCAAATCCGTGCATTGCATCACGAAGAGAATTCTGAAAAACTCATAGAAATTGCCAAGCAGTTTTTGCGAGATTATTCTTCGGATCCAAGTGTCGCAGAGGTCCTAGCTTATATCGCTGATGCCTATGGAAAAATCGGTCAGAGTGTCGATGCGGATTACTTTTTTGACCGGTTGTTCGATGAGCAGGCGGACAGTCCGTTTGCATCATTGGGGATGCTTTACAAAGCTGAGCAGTTGGAAGGTTCAGGAGAGATTAAAAATGCAGTTGAGTTGTATAAAAAGGCCCTTGAAACGAGTAAAGATGTAGCCGTTGCTTCTGAAGCGGCTTTTAAACTTGCCCAAATCGAGCTGAACAATGGAAATACAAAAAAAGCGGCACAGTATGTTGACAAAATTGCATCGGCCAATCCGAATTATTTTAAAGACGTTCGAGACAATTCCATGGCTATGGCAGAAACATTCTTTGAAAAAAATGACCCTAAAACGGCAGCACGTATCAGCGAATCTCTTTTAAATGCGACCGATAAAAAGTCTCCCGATTATGAGGTGAATCTTAAAGCTCTCGGATTTGCATTGGCTAAGGCCAATAACAAACTAGAAGCCTTAAAGCGATTTAATGAGTATTTGGACACCTATAAATACGGTCAATATATAGAAGACGTACGTAGGGCTAAAGACAGTTTATTTTTTGATGACGGGGATAAAAATACGACCAAAGAGATCAAAAAATACGATGAGTTGATCGAGCGTTACGGAAATGACAGTGTCGGTAAAAAAGCCCTTTATAAAAAAGCACAGCTTCTTTTTAAAGAACAAAAATATCAAGCGATTTTGGATATGGAAAGCTATTTGTATCGCTTGGAATCGACCGAATATCCGGAAACGAACAGTATGATTTCAAAAAGTGCAATCGGTTTGGAAAAAGCACGTCTTAAAGAGGGAAAATGTGTTGAAGCGATGGCGTTTCAAAAAATGTATAAGATACGCCTTTTGCCTGAATGGGATGAATATATATTTAATTGCGAACTCAAAACAACCCAATATGCAGCAGCGAAAAAAATAGCACAAAGCCATCTCAAATCAAAATCGATTGCCGAACGGCAGATTTGGCTTTCTCGTATGGTGAAGACGCAGTTCGGACTCGGTGAATACAAAGAGGCGATTAAAGGAGGAGAAGAACTGATAACCCTTTTGGATGTTGAGAAAAATCCATCTTTGAATGACATCTATCGAACCATGTTTGATGCAGCTCAGCGAGTGAGTGATGATGAGGGGATGATCCGCCATATAAAATCGGTTGAAGGTGCTTATCCTAATGATTTTAAAGATATTGAGCGATATACCCAAATGGTGAGTCTGGGGCTTAAACGCAAAGATGAAGGGATGGTACAAACGTATGGACGCAAAGTAAGTGCCCTGCAGGAGAGAACCAAAACCTATACACAAAGCCCTTATATCGAATTTACCCTTGCTCAGTCATACCAAAATTTAGGGAAAGACAGTGCTGCACTCTCTGTCCTTAAAACCTTGGACAAACAAAAACTCGATACGGAGAAACGTGCCCGTCAGCAATACCTTATCGGAGCGATAGAGCAAAAATTAGGGCATAAACGCGAAGCACGCGATGCTTTTAATGCGAGTATTAAAGCGAATAAAAACTCTGCATGGGGAAAACTGGCTAAAGATGCATTGGGATTAATGTAAGAGTATTTCCTCGGCCCTGGTTCTTATTTTGTCTACTTCTCCGCTTTCGCTTAGACTAAATTGATTGGCGTTAAACGTTTGCTGCCGTTTGGCGAGTTGCGCCGTATGGGTTGTTATTGCCTCGATCAATTCATATTTAGAAATTTTCCCGTCTAAAAATTCCAGTGTTTCGAGTATACCGATTGCTTTCATACTGTTGGGGGCTCTTCCATAAAGCCGTTCAAGCTCTGCGACTTCGTCAATCAGTCCTGAATGAACCATCTTCCGCGTGCGAAGAGCGATACGCTCACGTAAAACCGCTCTGTCTATTTTGAGTTCAAAAACAGGACACTCTTCAATAATCGGCTCAGCAGGATGAGCGCGAAACCATTCTGAAGGAGGAATATTCGTCTCCAGATAAATTAAAAGCATCTTTTCGATCCGATAGGAGTCACTGGGAGTAATTTTCTCCATGTAGAGTGGATCAATACTCCTGAGCAACGTATGGCACTTAGAGAGGTCGGCAAGCATACTGTTGGCACGTGCAGTCGTATCAGGGGAATAGTCCGGAATTTTTGAGAGTCCATCTAACATACTTTTGAGATAAAAGCTGCTTCCTCCGACAATGATGATGTTTTTCTCTTCTTCAGCAGCACGTTCACGAATACGTTGGTACTCATCAATAAAAGTGATAACACTTGCATTTTCATCCGGAGATAAGCGATTGATCCCGAAATGCTCCACAAGAGTGAGTTCAGAAGAGGAAGGCTTTGCAGAAGCAATATCAATCTCTTTGTAAATACTGAGAGAATCGATCGATAATATAAGAGCATTATGGTTTAAAGCAAGTTCAAGAGCGAGATCACTTTTTCCCGAAGCAGTGGAACCGATAATTGCTATTTGTTTCATATTTATATTATAACGCTATCGGAATAAAATCCCGATAGACTACGTTAACACTGTGTTTACTTCAGCAGTAAGCTCATATGCACATATATGCACTTTGTTATGATAAAAGAGAAATTACGATAAAATAAATAGACTTCATTTAACAAAGGCTTTGTGTGCAGCGAATTGCGAAAAGATTACGAGATTTTAATGAACTGGTTATGTTTCAACATACCGTCTTTTCACTCCCTTTTATTTTTACCGCAATGATCGTTGCAGCCGGTGGATGGTTTGGATTTAAACTCCTTGTATTAGGTGCTTTTGCAGCAATCAGTGCGCGTAATGCTGCCATGGGTTTTAATCGTTATGTGGATCGTAAATTTGATAAGCATAATCCCAGAACGGCGGGTCGACCAAGTGTAGACGGGCGATTGGACGGAGCATCCATTTTCATTTTTACTGCCGTAAATGCAGTTGTATTTATTGCCGTCGCTTATTTCATTAACGAGTTGGCATTTTATCTGAGCGTGCCGGTATTGGTGGTATTGCTCAGTTATTCGTATTTTAAGCGATTTAGTTCGATGGCACACATCGTATTGGGTATATCTTTGGGGATGGCTCCCATCGCCGGTGCGATTGCTGTGCTGGGCTATATGCCGTTATGGTCTTTTTGGCTGAGTATCGGAGTGGTTTTCTGGGTTGCGGGATTTGATTTACTCTATTCACTGCAAGATATGGACTTTGACCGTACAAATAACCTACATTCGATCCCCTCACGTTACGGAAGCAGTGCGACGATGAAAATATCGGCATCCTTTCATATTCTAAGTGTTCTCTTTTGGTCACTTTTTGTATTTGAAGCCGGTTTGGGATATCCTGCCATAATGGCAGTTGTATTTTCTGGCGCTATGCTCACCTATGAGCACTATTTGGTACGTAAAGATTTTACTCAAATCGATCGGGCATTCTTTACAGTGAACGGTTATTTGGGATTTGTATTTATCGGATTAATAATTTTAGATAAGGTGATAGTATGAGTGAGATAAGACTTGTAACCGCAACGATTGATTTGGTGTACGAAGAAGTAGGAACAGATACCGAAAAATATGAGCTGGAGTTTAATGAGATCAGCGAAACGGATGAAGACTCTATCGGTCAATGGGTAAAACACGCAAAAGTTCGAGGTGAAACGAACGATAACGATGCGGTGATGCTCAATCTGATGGTAGAGCTTTACCGAAAGATTGACAAAATTGAGTTATTGCTGACTAAGGGTTATCCTAAGCGTTTAGTGCTTACGAGTGAAGCATTTATCGAGAGTATCGGATTAGAGCACTTTAAGCTCAGTACGGAAGGTTTTGAAGCGGGGAAACATTATTACGGCCGTGTTGAAATAGCAACGTTCCCCAAACGTGAAATAGCTTTCTTCTTTGAAGCTATCGATTCATCCTTGGCAAAAATTGAAAAAATGCATGTTCGGGACGAGAAAGAGTGGGGATATTATATGACGGCGTGTGAACGGGCTATGATCCGTCAGATGAAAGGGCTTGAATGAATCATATGATAGAGATTGCCCTGATCGCATTGGCGGTAATGGTTGTCGGGCTCATCTATTATGTTATTACGAAAGAGGGGGAGGTGACTTCTCAGATCCGTGCAGTTGCAAAAGCAGTTGAAGATTTACACCGTGAACTGTTTATGCTCGATAAACGGCTTAAACAAGAGCTTGAAATTATCACATCACTTCAAGAGAGCGTTCCTCGTGAACAACATTCGCTGCATGCAGAACTGGGACGTGAAGTCAATGAAATATCAATACCGATTCTGGAGTCTCTTGGACAGATTGAGGGGAGTTTTAGCGCGTACAAAGAAAAAACTGAAAACCGTCTTCGCTATCTTGAAGAGCGTATCCGTAATCTTTCTCTTCCTACCTCAATCAGCGGTCTGGATGATGAAAAGGTAATCAGCCGATACAACCAGGGTGTTGAAGTGGATGCGATAGCCAAAGAGCTTAGATTGTCAAAAGCGGAAGTTGAATTTGTGTTAAAGATCAATCAACTGCGCTAAAAGGTAATTAATGCTTTTTTAAGCTTTTTAAGCTATAATTTCGTTCTCTTTAAAAGATGCGTCCGTAGCTCAGCTGGATAGAGCACCGGTTTGCGGTACCGGCGGTCAGGGATTCGAATTCCTTCGGGCGCACCATCTTT
>NZ_JAQTQR010000099.1 GCF_028712165.1 Sulfuricurvum sp.
TTTACCCTCTTGCAAAGCTATCAAACCTCCGAAGTAGTCGTGACATTCAGTGCTGGAGATATCGACCGGGATGAAGTGAACCGCTATTTGGAGATCAAAAATCATCATCGTACTTCCCAAAATGAGAAGCGTCTGAGAATCGATTACCAAAACGAACTCTTTGAACGGATCTATCAAATCCGCTCGCTTCTCAGCCCTATCGAGTATCTCGATTTGGAACGCTATCCATATGCCTCCGAATCACTCTGCATCCTTATCAACGTCATTATCGATCATGATGCAGGGATTATCGAGAAGATGAACCGTCCGACGTTTTTAGGAACCAATCGTTATATGTATCTGGGGAATAATGCGGCGGAACAGTTGGGGATCATTTCGCGCGATCATGATGAGATGACACTCCTCAAACTCATCGATAAAACCTCTACGGCAATGGGGAAACGGCTGCTGCGAGAGCGGCTTTTGAATCCAATCTGCGATGCCAAACTTCTCGAAGAGCGCTACGACCTGATCGATAAGATGGGTGATCATATTGCGCCGTTTGAGACAAAACTCAAAGAAGTGTACGATCTGGAGCGGATTTTACGCCGTCTGAAACTCGGGAAACTTCATCCGTTCGAACTGGCTTATTTTTACGCATCATTGAGTGCGGCTGAAAGCCTCTTTAGCGATGCGGACAGACTTGGGATCGGATACGATAAGTCGAGCGCTCAGGAGTGCCGCCTGTGTGCTTCTGAGATGAGACGGATCTTTAATATCGAAGCGTGTGCGAAATTTCGGCGCGATCAGGTGGATGAGAATCTCTTTAATGAGGGGATCGATCCCTCCATCGATGCGCTGGAGCAGTTACAGAGTGATAATCTTTCAAAACTGGGTACCATCATAGATCATATCGATACATTTTTCGAATCGGGCGGCTCTTACGCACAGGTCGGATGGCTGGAAAGCGAAGGGTATCATTTATTGATGACTCGGAACCGTTATGTGAGTGTCGAAGAAGCGCTTCATAACAGTTTTTTTACACTGGACAATCAGCACTATTTTTTCCGCGATTTTCAAATCCGCAAACTCAAAACGACGGTCAAACTCTCCTCCACCCTTTTGGATGAACTCTCCATCGAAAATGCGGGGGCAAAATCACGGATGATCGCGCAGGTCAAAGAGCGCTATCGTGAACATCTAGAAGAGATCGAGAGACGGTTTTCCCATGCGATCGAGCATCTGATCTCTTTTCTCGCCGTCGTAGATGTTTCGTTGAGCGGCGCAAAGTGTGCTAAGCAATACCGTTACATTCGACCTACTATCGTTTCATCTCCAAAAGCGTTTATAGAAACAGTCGGTCTCCGCCATCCTTTGATCGAATCACGCGAAGAGAACGGTATCTTTGTTCCGAATGATCTCTTTTTAGGATCTGTTTCGGAACATACTTATGCGGAACATACGACGATAGAAAACGGTGAAGATGTCAAAGGGGTCTTGTTGTACGGGATCAATTCCAGCGGGAAGTCTTCGCTGATGAAGAGTATCGGCCTCTCAGTCGTGATGGCACAGGGTGGATTTTTCGTACCATGTGCCATGATGCGGTTTTCTCCCGTCGATAAGCTTCTGACCCGTATTGTGAGTAAAGACAATCTCTACAAAGGGCTTTCGACCTTTGCGGTTGAGATGCTGGAGTTGCGAAACATCTTTAACCGTGCAACGGAGAATACCCTCATTCTCGGGGATGAGATCAGTCATGGAACCGAGACCGAATCCGCACTTGCCATTGTTGCCAGTGCGATCCTAAAACTGCGTGAGATCGGCAGTATGTTTATTTTCGCGACCCATCTGCATCAACTCTCTTCATTGGCAGAAATCCAAAAAGCGCGTGAGATCGTATTGCTCCATTTAGGTGTCTATTACGATGAGGCGAGCGACAAACTGGTTTATGACCGCAAGCTCAAAAGCGGCAGCGGTTCGACGCTGTACGGGCTGGAATTTGCCAAATCGCTTCACATGGACGAAACCTTTTTGAAAAAAGCCTATGAGATTCGGGGACGTATCACGGACAAGACGCATGAAGCATCGATGCTGAAGCGCGAAAAGAAAAGCCGTTATAACAACAAGCTCTTTTTGACCAAATGCGCATTATGCGATGAAGCGGTCGATGAGGTACACCATATCGTACCTCAGGCGAATGCGGATGACGGCGGATCGATTGGTCATTACGGGATGAATCACCGCTATAACCTGATTCCGTTGTGTGCGAAACATCACAGACTCGTCCATGAGGGAAAAATTTCCATTCATGGATTTGTGATGGGTGAGGACGGTTTGCGTCTCAGTTACAGCGAAAACATCGAACTGTAAGTTTACGCCATCACTTTGTGCATCGGATTAGAATAGGGTTGTACAAGCTGCAAATAGATTTTCGGAATGTCTAGGATCGAAATCATCTCATTCCCGAAATCTTCGGCACGATCGGGAATGATGACCGCTTTTGTCAGCGAATTTTCATTTTTCAAAATATTGCTGTAGTGGCTGATGGAACGGATCGGAATTTCAGGACTGCTGTAAATAGCATCCACAGCCAATCCGAGATAAACGACCTGTTTTTCAAGCACTGTTTTTACCAAAATGACAGTGTCGCGCTCTTTATCGTACTTTTTCTCCTTCCCGAGCAATTTAGCAAGTGAAATAACGCTAATCATCCGTTTGTCATAGCTGATGACACCGAGATTGTATTCACTGGCATGCAGTATTGAGGTGAGTTCTTGATGAGCAAGGGAACAGACGACATTTTTTGATTCGATTGCAAAGAGTGATCCAGAAACGAAAAAGGTAGAAATTTCAGTAGTCTCTTCGGTACCGTTTGCTTTCGGATACGTGTAGATACGCTGGGCTGGGACTTCAGTTTCAAGGACTTGCATCGCACCGATAGGGCGGTATAGAAGTGCGATAAGATCGTTGTCGTATCCGTCGCTTTGTTTGTATTCCCGATATCCGTTTGAGCAGGTTGCACCGAGTGCGTAATAGACTCCGTTATAAGGGAGAATCTGTGCATCGCTTTGTCCCGGAGAAAGTTCCAAGACGGAAACCGGAAGTTGGAGGGTCTCTCCGACATTGATAGTTGACGTTGTGGAAGAGATGACACGACCGCTGCGATCGATAAAGAGTGCAAACATCCCCTCCGGTATGAGATGATTTTCGTCTTTTGGGAGAGTGTCGTGCAGCATTGCTTCAAACTGTGATTCCGCATCAAAGACGATTCCGATCCCTCCTACATTTTCCTCATTAAAGTTGCGGATACAGGCATTATAGATATAGGTGGAACGGTTGGCATAATAAGGGCTCGGCTCGAAAGCTGAAACGACATACTCCTGAGTGGTTTTAAGATCCAGTGTTTCAAGCGCCCATGAATAGCCTACTTTTTTCCCAATGATTGCATTATCGGATGGATTGGAGACCGCTATAATGGTTCCTTCTCGATCATAGATAAACATAGTGCTATAGACGGTATAAAGACCGTTGATATATTCTAAAATCGTATTCATTTTTTCCCGTTCTTCATTACTCGGGTTTGTATGCGAGAGGGATTCTCGAAAGGTGGTCGTCAGTGCCCACCATCGGCAATCATTCGCCCGTTCATACAAGTTGCGATCCATAATGTCTATTGCAAGAGAAGATTGGAACTTTAACGCTTCCAGATGCTGGATCAGCATAGCCGTATTCAAGTTGGCGACGGTATGATCGAAAACCCGTTTGGTTTCTTCTCCGGTTTTTGATATCTCGGAGAGGAGTGCTTTGGTAAATGGACTTTCGTGGCCGGCCGAATTAGCGATTTGGACATTTCCGTTCCAGACCGTAATATCGAGTTCGCTTTGGATTTTTTTGGCTTTTGCCAAAATATCCTGGAGCTCTTGGGGATAATAGGTTTTTGCATTGGCCACCGTATCAAACAGATCATTTTTTAAAAATGTGGAGCGCGAAGAGGTACGAAATGCCAAGTGAAGCGGCACCATTGCATGTCCGATCCATCCCGAACCGTTGTATCCCTGATAACCTGTAGTTTTGACCGCTTTGTAGAGGTATTCAAAGCCGGCATAATAGGTTTGCTGATCCTCATTGTTGCGCGGAGTCAGATGGGAACCGACCGGAACATGATGTGCTGATGAAGAGGCGATTACTTCACTGTATGGATTGAGCAGTTCGAGTGCAATATAAGGATTATCGCGGGTTAGTTTATGAAAAATACTTTTGAGTTCATTTTCAAAACGGAATATCAGACACAATACTCCTAGCGGTTCATCATTTTCGGGGTTACAGACACGATACGAATAGATGAGAGAAGGTTTATGGTGGGTAAGATCACTTGCGCGATAGGTCTCGACATATCCCTGATAGGTTCGCAGAGACTCTTGGATCAGCGGATCTTTTGAAAATGTCACGGGATTAGCCGTGTCGAGCTGTACTAGAACTTTTCCTTTTAGATCGAGGAGAATGATATTTTCATAGACACTGTATTTGGATACGTATTCTGCGAATCGCTCCGTCAGTGCCTCTTTTTTCTTCATTTTGATTTCGCGCATCTCTTCGGAGGCGGACATATCGGTCGAATGCAAAAAGAGAAGATAATCGCGGATATCATCATCGGTAGCGAGGAAACCGATATCGGCAGTGCGTTCGAAAAGATTGCGGATCAAAATATCAATCGCTGTTTGTGCTTTGGACTCGAGTTCATTGAGACTTTTGTTAAAGGTCTCTTCGATCAGACGCTTTAGCGGTTCGTCGAGTAAGTCTTCAAACGCTTTGCGTGTTTCACTCGTATCCATACCGATATTGGACATTGATCCCAGAAGTGTGAGTAAATCCCATTTCCCTGAGAGGGTATTCATATTTTTTTCAAAATTTTGGACGTCGGGCATATAACTGATAAGATGGCTGCGCTGCATAAGTGTTCCTGCACAAAATAATTTAGGGTGAATAATGGTGACAGTATAAAGAGGTATTGAAAAAATTCAGGAGCTATACTGATCAAAAAATAATCATTTTTTAATGGGTTACATTCTGATTACAAAATGTTTGTTTAATTAATCTACTACTTGGAAATGTATGAAAAGTTGCCTGCTAAGAGGAACAACTCAGTTTTAGATTTGTATGCTGCTGCGGAGTCACACCGGCATAGCGTTCAAACGGTTCATGTTCATCATAAGGATTTTGAGCCAGAATGAGGAGATCATTGACAAGGGCAAAATCGTCTTTTTCCGCAGCGTCAATCGCTTCTTGGAGAATATAATTTTTGAGAACATATTTTGGATTGGTGTAGAGCATTTGCGTATGGCGATCGTGTGTGGAGAGAGTATTCTGTGCAAGACGCGTATCATAGGTATCAAGCCATTCATTTAGCTGATTCGGTGCAAGCGTTAATGCCAGCAGAACGTCTCTATTACCGCCATAGCGGCTGAGAGTACGAAAAAACGGAGTCATATCAATACGTCCGTTTTCCATAACGGAGAAGAGTGTTCTGAATAGATCGCTGTCATTTTCCTGCGGTGTATCGAGGCCGAGTTTAGCACGTAAAAGTTCCATAAGCCGAGTTGTGAAATAGCTGCCGTACTTTTCCAATTCTGTTTGGAGCTTCTCATGGGTGACAAGAGGGGAAAGGGCATGGGCAAGACGTTCCAGATTCCAATACCCGATACGGGGTTGATTATCGTAGCTGTACCTGCCTTGTGCATCGGTATGGTTACAGATGTAACCGCTCTCAAACGTATCCATAAAGGCAAAGGGGCCATAATCGATGGTAATACCGATGGCGGACATATTATCGGTGTTCATCACTCCGTGGTTAAATCCAACCGATTGCCAACCAGCGATCATCTCTGCGGTACGTTTGACGATCTCTCCGTACATTTTGAGATAGGCATCTTCACTTTCTACAAACTGCGGGAACGATTCCTGGAGCAAAAAGTCGGCTAAACTTTCAAGCTCTTTGTGCTTGTTGGTATGAAAAAAATACTCGAAACTTCCAAACCGTATCCATGACGGGGCCAAACGCAAGACAATGGCACCTCGTTCCCATCTCTCCCGAGCTACTTTTTCATCAGAACTGATTAGTGCCAATGCGCGACTGGTAGGAATTCCAAGAGCGTTCATCGCTTCACTTATCAAATATTCGCGGATAGAGGAACGTAATACGGCCCGTCCGTCGCCTTGGCGGGAATAAAGTGTTTGTCCTGAACCTTTAAGCTGCAGATTCCATCCATTGGCACATCCTAGATTAATAGCACGGCCATCACCGAGACGCGGGACGTAATAGCCGAATTGATGGCCGGCATAGCACATGGCATAAGGGCGTGAGCCTTCTAAAAATAAAGTCCCGTTCAGAAGTTTTTCGAGTTCTTCGTCAGTAAGGTGCGCAGGGTCAAGTCCCAAGAGTTTGGCGGCTCCCGGATTAAAACTGACAAGCCGCGGATTATGCAGCGGTGTGGGTGCAACTTCATGATAGAAGATCGGATCAAGTGACAAATAGGGGGTGTTAAGGGTTAGATTTGATAATTTCATAGAAGAGTTTTACCGTAAGAAGTTAAAACCCACGGTGTGTTCTAAAAGGAGTTTGTTTTTTTTAGGATTCTAAGAGAAGTTTTTTCTCGTCTCCCTCTTGACGCAATCGTATATGGGTCACTTTTCCCTCGGGAGAGAGAGCGTATTCTTTATGACTCTTAGGGTCGATAAATACAACTCGGTTATGCCCGTTGTAAAGATTGTGGTGGGTGATACAGGCATGGATATCAGCAGCATAGTTTTTTTCGAGTTCATCACGCAATGCATGGAGCGCGAGCTCTTCTTCTTTTAGTTTTTCTGAAAATTCTTTGAGTGCATTCACTTCTGCTTTATACTGCATCAAACGGACAACATCACCTTTTGCAGGATCAACTCCATTCTTTTGTGCTTCGAGGACGCGTTGTTGAAAGAGTTTTATACGGCTGTTCTTTTCTTTGAAAGAGAGTTGTTTCGTAATAAACTCTTTACTCTGTTCTTGTAAACGGGACGTTTTATCACGAATAGCTATTTCAAATGATGCAATTTTTTCATGATAGCTTTCGATAGCGTCGGGATTGATGATGAGGTTGTTTCCCGCTCCTTCGATACGCTGTATTTCGATAAGTTCAAGCGCCGTAATTTTGGCGTTAGAATGGAGTGTATCGATATACACTTTGTGGGCGATAATCTCTCCGCCTACCATCGTCTTAACACGTACAGTTTCCGCTTCGATTTTCCCTGCTTCCAAAATATCGATGTTGGCCTCTTTGGCTTTGAGATTGCCGCGATGGAGGTGAATAGTGGCGACTTCAGTTACGTTGATCTGAGATTTTTTATGGGTTTGGGCACCGATATTGACTTCGCATGCCTGAATATTCGAATTGCTTCCTACCGTTCCGCTGACATCCAGTTTCTGAACATCGATATTGACCCCTGATCCGATGGAATCCTCATTTGAAACTTTCTTTTTGATTTTTAGTGAAATTTCTTTGTCGATTCCTGCTTCAATAGAACCTGTTTTTTTGAAACTGGCAGATTCAATTTGAAGTTCATGCGAAATCGTAAAGACACCTTTGTGACGTTGAACGTAGCCGGATGCATTGGCATAAAAACGGATACTGGCAGTGTCTTCTTGAGCGGTAATGGTTTTTTCATCGATAACAATGTATTTGG
>NZ_JAQTQR010000100.1 GCF_028712165.1 Sulfuricurvum sp.
AAAGGGTGTAGTGGTACAGTCATAACTTGGATCTATCGAAACGTATTTTGATAATTGATCAAAATAGATACTGCCTGAAACATAATCCATACTGTTTTGAGTGTTCGCTAGTTCTTTAAAATCTGCAGTAAACTCTTTCAAACCGTATTTTTTATCATTCTCAACTACTACAGTATTAGTATTTGTTCTAGCACTCCATAAGCCATTATTCACCGTAAGATTAGCTATATTAAAAGTTGAATCTTTTAATGTTGTTGATGTTCCTCCAGTGAAATTCGTAGTTAAATCCGTAATAAAACTCATATTCATGTATTCACAGCCTAATAATTCATGCGAATTTGCATCTGATGTACACTTTGATGAAGATTTAACTGTTCCGTTTGTGGTCGTGACGCCATCATTGCATTGGTTACTGGTAATCGTAACGGTACCTGTAGAAACATAGGTTTGCTCATTATAAGTCATATTATAAGTTAATGTTTCCGTCCCGCCACCTTGGCAATTTGTTGTTTCACTATTACTAGCAGTTGCATTTAGAGCGATAGGTTCATTGAATTTAATTTTTTTTAATTGCTTCATTGCAATCTCAAATTGGTTATTAGTATAAGAGGTGTTAACATCGCTAGAAACTGCTAAAAGGGTAGTTGTGTTTGGAACACTAACACTTGAAACACCACCAACGAGAGCATCAGCTGTCTGCTGTGCATTATCATCTGTAGCCATTGCGGATACGGAACTTGAGGGAAATATAGCATCTGATGTTGAAGCTGAACTGCCTCCACCTCCTCCGCCACATCCGGTTATGAATGTTGCCAGAGCAACCGATAGTAAAATACCCTTTTGCTTAGAGAAGAAAGTAATCATCATTAGACCTTGTTTAAAATAAACAGAAATTATATCGTTTTATTTTTTATTATGAAGATTCCTTATTGTAACCTATATAAAAAATACTATTTACACTTTATAAACGCAATTTTTTCCAGTTCCTCTTTGTCAAATCCGGCTTGGCGTCTTGCCTCGCAGTTGATATCAACTCTTCGCGGAAAGCTGTTGGGATAATGCTTTTCAATGATTTCAAAATACGTATTGCTGTTTTTCCCTTCCGACTCACACGCATAAAGGAACCATTTGTCCCCTTTTCGAACATGATCGATCTCTTCATCTAAAATAATATGAAGAGCACTTATAATCTTTTGGACCATCGGATCGGAACTGTGAGGAGCGAGTTTTTGCAATATCAACGGTGTGGCATCCAGACCGTTTGCCTCAAGATAACGGGGAACTACCGCCATGCGCTCAACCAAATCCAATGTCCGCATGGATGCCTCAAACAGTGCATCATGCACCGGATATTCTCCGTAATAACTACCAAGTTCCAGCAGCAGAGCGTCAATCATCTCAAAATGACGTACTTCATCATCGGCGACCGATAGCCAGTCGCGCTCGAATTCCTCACCCAATCCGCGAAAACGATACACCGCATCCAGCGCCAAATCGATCGCACTGTATTCGATATGGGCGATCGCATGTGTCAGTAATATTTGCCCTTGCTGTGAACCGAGTTTATTACGTCTCGGAACTTCTTTAGGATCGATGACTGTACAAAAATCACGGTAAGAGGGAGAAGTGAAAACCACCGGATGATTGTCAGCTACGCGTGTAATCTCACCGTTTTTATATGCCGTGTAAAAATCTCTAAAAGCAGCTATTTTTTCCTGCGGCGCCGAAGTTGTTAAAATTGATTCAAGTGCTGTGTAAAGTTCCATGATGTTAATTATGCTAAAATCTTGCTAAAAAAAGAGCCTATTATGGAAATCCTCAAACGCCCGATGGGTGACTATCAAACAAACTGCTATATTGTAAAAATCGACGGGAAAGATATCATCATCGATCCGGGGATGGGAGCGACCGAATGGGTTATGGCGAATGTCACAAACCCGGTGGCGATTCTCAATACCCACGGTCATTTCGACCATGTGTGGAGCAACAGTGAACTGCAAAAAAAATTAAACATCCCTCTCTATACCCCAAAGGGGGACATAATGTTATTGCAAAACAGTACATGGATGCCGGGATTGCCCCCATCGACTCCGGATATCGAAGTCGACGGAGATCAAACTTTTGTGATTGAAGGGATTGAAGTAAAGTTTCACCATTTCCCGGGCCATTGTCCGGGATGTTCGATGATTGAGATCGAAGATGCAATATTTAGCGGGGATTTTTTATTTGAAGGGTCCATCGGACGATGGGATTTCCCTTATTCGGACGGTGAGGCGATGCGCCAAAGCTTGAAAAAATTTGCGACATGGACGATTGATAAGCCGCTCTATCCCGGACATGGCAATCCTACCTCCGTTCGAGCAGAACAGAGGAATGTTGACTACTGGCTTAGAGTCGTTTAACGTTAACCTTCAACGTTTTTCATCAGATCGAGACGCAGTACATGACGCTCGGTCACGACGGTTTTAAACTCTCCCTCAAATACTTTGATATCATGGACAAATCCGCGTACTGTGACGTTGCGTTTTCGTCCTTCTTTCTGGTGTTCCGTCGCTTCAAATGTGACGGTATCTCCGACTCTGACCGGCGCTAAAAATAGACAATTGCACGCGGCTAAAACGACATTGGGCTCATTGACCGCTGCCATTGCGGCAAAATCTGCCGCACTGAAGATAAATCCTCCATGTACCAGTCCCACTTCATCGGCACGCATCACTTCACTCGTCTCTAACGCTACTTTAGCAAACCCTTTTTCCAATCGCATAATCTCACCGCTGTAAGAGGTATTGATTCTCTCATGAGTGTTAAGCGACGTTTGCTGATGGACAGGTTGAACTGTCTCTTCTTCCAACTCTTCTGATCGATTTTTTGCCAAAATTACCCTTTCTTGATCCGTATGTATCCACGCTTCGGTGCCGGATATCCTTCAACTGTTTTGGTACTATCGGCAGGATCGAGAAAATCTTCAAGGCTTTGCGATTCAATCCAATCCGTTTTACGTTGTTCATCCGCCGTTGTGAGGACAGTTCCCAATATCTCAAAAGAGGTGAAACCTGCACGAATACACCAATTCTCCAGCGCTTTGAGCGTTGGGACAAAATAAACGTTGGTGATCTTCGAATAACTCTCGCTTGGACAAAGAGCAACCGGTTCGTCTCCGTCGATAATAAAAGTATCTAGATACACCTCTCCCCCCTCTTCCAGTCCTTGACGAAGTGTTTTGAGCATAGCAATCGGATCGCTGCGATGGTACAAAACTCCCAGACAAAAAATGACATCGAATTTCTCTTCATAAAACGGGAGATGTTCTACCCCTAACAATTCATAGACGATATCACTTTTTACAAAATGATTGATCAAGTCAAATTGGGATTTAAAGAGAGCAGAAGGGTCAAAACCGACGACTTTAGCCGGTATATCTTCGAGAAAACGGAACATATAATATCCGTTATTACATCCGATATCGGCCACTTTTTTACCACTGAGATTAAAATGGGGACGGAGGAAATTGTATTTTAGATCACTGCGCCATTCCGTATCGATAAAAAGCCCGAACAGATCAAACGGCCCTTTTCGCCACGGCATCATTAAACGTGCGATTCGTTCGAGTTCAGGAAGATCAACCGTTTCATCGGTTTTAATGCTTACCGTGTTCCCAAAATCAACCGTTACACTGATATCAGGCAGCTGATTCAAGGCATCCCGCAATGGAGCAATATTTTTCCATGTCATCCATTTTGAACGTTCCTGCCGAACCGCATCTAAATCCATCTTGACTCCTTGCAATAATCTCGAAATTTTATCTATATTAGGCTAAAATGGTGCCATGCGTATAGAAAAAAAAGCCACCCTTGTCTCCACAACCATTGCCTTTTTATTGGTAGCATTTAAACTGACTGTAGGAATTATCAGCGGTTCTGTTGCCGTCTTAGCTTCGGCGATCGATTCATTACTGGATACGGTCGTTTCACTCTTTAACTATTTTGCATTGCACAACTCCGATAAAGAACCCGATGAAAATTTCAACTTCGGTCGTCGTAAACTCGAACCCCTTGCTGCAGTAATCGAAGGGACGATAATCAGTCTCTCGGCACTTTTCATTTTGTATACCGCTGTATCTAAAATGGTTCAGGGAAGTGAGATAGATCATCTGGATATCTCTATCGGTGTGATGATAGCTTCACTGATCATTACGGCCGGTCTCGTCTTTTTTCTCAATTCGGTGGCTAAAAAAACGGGAAATATGGTCATACAGGCCGATGCACTCCACTACAAAACCGATTTACTCAGTAACGGAGCGGTTTTACTCTCTTTGGTCGTAATCTCTTTTACCGAATACACCTTTATAGATCCGCTTTTAGGGATCGGTATCAGTATCTATATGATTTACTCCGCTTTTCCACTCATAAAAGAAGGGGTTTTGATGCTTCTGGATGCGGCATTGGATCCTCAGAGTGTTGCCAAAATCAATAAAGTATTAAATTCCCAATTTGATATCAGCAGTCACCATGATCTCAGAACACGTCAATCCGGGTCAGAAATTTATATTAGCGTCCATATCGTTTTCAGCATCAGTACATCACTCTATGATGCCCATATGGTAGGAGATCGTATCGAACTGGCTTTTAAAAATCTCTTTCCGGAGAATACCGTATACTCACTTATCCACCTCGATCCATATGACGATTCTGAAGAGGCACATTTAGATTAAAAGCTAATCAAAACAATCAAATATAATTTGATAAAATTATGCTAACTATAATCCAAGGATATAAAATGAAACGCTTAGCCGTATTTTCACTCTTTTTTATCGCATCGCTTCTCATCGCCGAACCTTTGACCCAGGAACAAATGATTCAAAAAGGGACGGAAGTATCAACTACGCTGGTTCAAAAGCTCGGAAACGAGCTTAAAACACAGATGCAAACGGGCGGTCCTATCGCTGCACTTCACTTTTGCTCCCAAAATGCTCTGAGTTTAACCGATCAAGTCGCCAAAGAATCAGGCACAGCCATTAAACGTGTCAGTATCCAAAACCGTAATCCGGTCAATGCAGCAACGTTCGAAGAAAAAGCCATTTTGAATCAATGGCAGGCTATGCTCAAGAACAGCGAAACCCTTCCAGCTTATCAACTCACTAAACTTTCAAATGGTCATACGGTATATTACAAGCCGATTGTTATCAACAAAGATGCGTGTTTGAAATGCCACGGTGATATTGCAGGAGATTCGCCTTTAGCTAAAGCGATAAAAGAGACGTATCCGGAAGATCAAGCAACCGGATACAAGATGGGAGATTTAAGAGGGATGATCGTCGTCGCTTTTTAAACAAAACTGCCTTCTTGGAGAGCGAACAGTCTTCTCTCCAAACGCTCGATTGTTGCAATTAACTTCTCTGAAATTATTTTCAACTGGTTGTAATAGTCTAAAGCTATATCATGATTAAATGAAGATACTTTTTTACGGGTACCGAAAATTTTTGAGAAAAAAGATCGATCTTCATCTCCGAAATAAATCTTAAAAATCTTCATATAGGTATCATGCAATTCAAAATGAAGAGTCTCAATCTCTTTTAGACAATCCATACTCGGCATCATATTGAGTCTTTGTCCTTCGCCATAGAACCATTGACCGAATTTACAATCCGTACAACTCACCGGAACCTGCTCTTTTTCGACAGGAAGTCCTTCAATCAAAGCATGTGCCCGATGAACCCATGTAATATGTGCTTTTTTTGCATTTCGTAAATGCGTTAGAGTCTCTTCTTTATTCACGGTTGTTCTCCATTGAATTTTTCATTTAATTAAACTATCATAGCGTATTAATATCACAACATTATAACATTTGTTGATAAAATAGTTATTTAATACGTGATCATCGTGCATACTCGACAACACGACTTTCACGGATAACACTGACTTTAATTTCACCTGGGAATTGTACTTTTTGAGAAATTTCATCAGCGATTTCACGAGCAATCAAAGCAGTTTCGTCATCATTGATGCTTTGTGCACTGACAATAACCCGTACTTCGCGTCCTGCATTAATCGCGTACGCCTGTTTCACTCCCGCTTTTTGGGTAGCAATCTCTTCGATTTCGCTGACTCGGCGTAAAAAGCTTTCCAACACTTCGCGCCGTGCTCCCGGACGGGCAGCCGAGAGGGTATCGGCTGCACATACCGCCGCGCACTCGATACTTTTAATATCCTCATGCCCGTGATGCGCATAAATCGCATTGATGACAACCGGATCTTCATTATACCGACGGCAAAGCTCCACTCCAATATCAACATGGCTTCCGCCATGTTCCTGAGTTAATGTCTTACCGATATCATGCAATAATCCGGCTCGACGTGCAAGTTTGACGTCACCCCCCATCTCTGAGGCCATGATCCCTGCCAAATGGGCCACTTCAAGCGTATGTGCGAGGGCATTTTGTCCGTAACTGGATCGGTATTTGAGTCTTCCGATCAGTTTTATCAACTCCGGATGAATCCCTTGAAGACCCATCTCATGGATAATATCTTCCCCTTCACGCTGCATTGCTTCTTCGAATTCATCGCATACTTTTTGATATACCTCTTCAATACGCGCCGGCTGAATACGCCCGTCTTGTACCAACAACTCGATCGTTTTCGTAGCAATTGCACGACGATAGAGGTTAAATGAACTCACAATAATGGCATTTGGAGTCTCATCAATGATAATATCCACACCGCTGACCATTTCGAGGGCTTTAATATTACGTCCCTCTTTGCCGATAATGCGCCCTTTCAGCTCATCATCATCCAAATGGATAACACTGATAAGGCGCTCCGCCGCGTACTCTCCGGCAAACCGTGACGTTGCTTGCGCTAATATATAATTTGCTTTGCGCTTAAGCTGTTCTTTGGATTCCTCTTCCAACTCACGTGTTTTTCGTGCCAATTCAAGACGTGATTCCTCACGTACCTGTTCCAATAAAATTGTTTTTGCTTCATGCACCGAAAGATGCGCACGCTGCTCAACAATCACCTTCATTTGTTCGCTTTTTTGGTGGTAGTCTTCTTTTAATTTCTCTAAAGCACGTTCATTTCGTTCTATATTCAGACGTCTGTTTTCGATCAAAGCCCGTTCTGATGTGAGCTTTTCTTCTTCGGAACGTCGAAGAAACTCAAATTCTCGTTCATTATGGTGAATCTTTTCTTCTCGATCCGATAAATCTTTTTTGACTTGTTCATACGTTTCGTCGTACCGTTTTTGTGCTTCTTTTTCGATTTCGCGTGATCGGATCGATGCACGTTCTAAAATCATTTGCGCTTCATTTTCAATCGCTTTGGATTTGGCACGTGCTTGTTCCAAATAGAGATCAAAATGGGTTGCGGTAATCTTTTTTGAAATTAAAAATCCGACTAGCCCGCTTACAGCGGCTATGCCGCTTCCTACGAGTAGTTCGTTCAACATTGGTATTCCTCATGCTTTGCACCCCATGGGGAGTAATTACCAGATCTCCTTGCACATCATAATCATCACATACTTTTTGCATCGTTCGACACGAACATGATTGAATAAAAATCGTAAACGGTTTGGTTTTAAGGGTCGGAAAAAATCGATCATACATCCCTTTACCGAAACCTACTCGGCGAAGTGACCCGTCTACTCCCACTACAGGAACAATAGCTACATCTATTAAATTATATTTTC
>NZ_JAQTQR010000101.1 GCF_028712165.1 Sulfuricurvum sp.
ACCACTGTTAGGGTCTGCGTTACAAAAGAAAATATAAAAGAAGGTTTAATGCCTCCGTCGGATGGACAATGTCAACAAAAAGTTCTTCGCCGAAGCGGAAATACGGTTTGGTTCAAATTTACCTGTAAAGGAAATCCTCCAAGTACAGGAGAGGGAGAATTCACTTTTGTCGGCGATAATGCGTATAAAGGAAAAACAACAATACGGACAATGTCACAAGGTAAAGCGGAAGTAATACAAATGGATCAAACGGGGAAATGGATTTCAAACGATTGTAAAAAGACGAGAGGTGTTCTGAAAAATTGATTTCCCGCACAAAGCGGGAAAAAGAGAGTTATTTTACTTTCTCCATATATTCACCTTCAACGGTGTTGACACGGATAATATCTCCCTCAAGAACATGGTAAGGGACTTGAACCACTGCACCGGTTTCCAGTGTAGCCGGTTTTTTAGAGGCACTTGAAGTATCACCTTTAAAGTTTGGCGGAGTTTCTACAATTTTAAGTTCCATAATTTCCGGTGCTTCAACGCTGATTGCATTGCCATTGTGGAAGATCATTTGAACATTGGTACCGTCTTTGATCCATTTCATTGCATCTTCGCATTGATCATAAGTCAAACCAAGCTGTTCATAGCTTTCGTTATCCATAAACTGAAGCATTTCGCCGTCATCATACAAAAACTGCATTGTTGTATGTACCAGATTCGGTACTTCGAATTTATCACCGGCATGAATCGTTTTTTCGATCACTTTGCCATTCAAAAAACTTTTTACTTTACAACGGACAAATGCCGCCCCTTTACCCGGTTTAACGTGTTGAAACTCGACGACTTTATATGGAACGCCTGTAATCTCCAAACGTACACCTTTTTTGATATCACCCATACCGACTGTTGCCATCAGGAAACCTTTTACTATCTTTATTTGTCCGAATTTTACCCGAAACTGAGCCAAATTTCAAACTTGATGTAACTTATGGTATTATCTTAACCATTAACACCTCCTTGCCCAAAGGGGTTTTAGCTCGATTAAATTCGTTAAAGTGTATAATATTCCTTATATATTTGATTACAATCACAAATACATCACAAGGATTATGTTTATGACAACCCTTTCACGTGTCTTCAGCGCATCGCTCTTGATCGGTTCGTGCCATCTCATGGCTTCGGGCCTTTCGCTCCCTGCCGCGTTGGAAATTTTAGAAAACAACAACCTTGAAATCCGTTCCGCCAATCTTGATACCCAAAGTGCTTCAAGTGATACGGCAATCGCAAAGGGCTACAATTACGGCTCACTCGATTTTACCGAAACAACAAGCCGCTCAAATGATGCTGGAAATGTTTTTGGGTTTAAACTCAGTTCGCGGGAAGCTACATTTGGAGATTTTGGATTTGCACAATTTGATAATACCAACCCTAATATTCTCTCTGTTCAACCCAAAGACCTAAATTATCCCGGCTACCAAAACTATTTCCAAAGCAAGCTCACTTATATGGTTCCCCTCTATACCGGTGGCAAACTCAGCGCCTATAGTGATATCAGCGAAAAGATGGAAAAAATCAAAAAGCTCGATGCAGAGCACATGAAAACTGAAAAACGCTATGAATTGCGCAAAAGCTATTACGATATGGCACTCCTTCAAAACAGCCTCGATCATATGAAGATAATCTATAAAAACATTTCGACTTTAGAACATACTACCGATATGATGATCACTGAGGGGTATGCCAAAAAAGTCGATCTTCTCGAAGTAGAAGCCCGAAAGGCAAATGTTGAGCGCAGTATCACGGAGATGGAAGCGAACAAAAAGCTCCTTTACCATTACATCAGCTTCCTTTTGAATGAAAATGTCACCGAAATCGAACTCCCGAAAAAAGACTATCCGGCTTCAGCCGTCAGTGAATCGGATGTATTGGCAAACAATACCGATCTTCAAAAAGCGTCCCAGGGGTTGGAAATCCGTGAAAAAATGGTTGATGTAGCCTATGCCCCTTTTCTCCCTCAGATCGGTGCATTCGCAGAAGCTTCAAGCGCAGATAATACTTTTTTAGGTGATTTTAATGACCATAAAGCGTTTACAGTCGGTGCAAAACTCAGCTGGAATCTCTTTAACGGCGGAGTGGATAAAAACAGTCTCGAAAAAGCCCGTATCGAAAAGCTTAAAACCGTTACGCAGGTAGAACTCGCCAAAAAAGGGATTGCGCTACAATATGACAAAATCCGTACGGAAATTGAGAGCCTGAATTCTCAAGTCACCAGTCTCGAAAAAGAGTTGGAACTTTCAGATCAAATCTATAAAAATTACGAAGGACGCTATCACGAACACCTCGTATCGATGAGCGACGTGATCATCAAACAATCGCAACAGATTGAAAAAGTATTAAATTTGCAAATGGTTAAAAATCAACGAAACGAGCGTATTTTCGCTCTTGAAAAACTAAGTAACGGAGTTAAATAATGAAATTTTGGATTACCTCTCTCGCCCTCGCCTCAACACTCAGTGCTGCAGGGCTTAGCCTCTCAGGAAGCGTTATCAGTGATAACCAAAAGATGATTACCAGCCGTAATATGGGCTTTGTCACCAGCGTCAACGTCTCAGAAGGTTCCCGTGTCACTAAAGGTCAGCTTTTGTACACCATCGACTCCAGAGAGATCGATTCGGCTAAAACTCAAGTAGAACTCGGAATCGCGCAAGCTGAACTTTCCCTTCAAATGTATCAAAATCAATATGCCAACCTCGAATTGAATCTTGATCGAAACAAACGTCTATTGGCACAAGATATGGTCTCTAAATATGAAGTGGAAAACCTGGAACTTTCCAAAAAAAATCTACGGAATATGATTGAAATATCTGAACGTCAAGTCAATCAGGCCAGAGCGCGTCTTAAAGAGGTCAATAATCAGTACAACTATTTAAATGTGACCGCTCCGAATAACGGCGTTGTTGTTGCTAAAAACATCAAAGTAGGTGAAATGGCAATGCCGGGGATGCCGGCTATCGTGCTATCAGATTTAAACGCTCTCAAAATTGAGGTGGAAGTGGCTGAAAACAATTTGCAGCTGGTGCCTATCGGACAAAGAGTCAAAGTCACTATTCCATCCGTCGGATTTGTAGGAATCGGAAAAGTAAGTGCCATCATACCGAGTTCCAACCCTATGACCCACTCCTTTAAAATCAAAGTATCGTTCAATGCCAAACAAACCGTCTATCCCGGAATGTACGCTACTGTCGATATCCAGTAGGAGTCCTGATGCATATTCCTCACTCTTACCAACCTAAAGACTCTGCCGGAAAACTTGCAAAAGCTTTTTTACGCAACCCGCTAACGCCGATCCTCGGGATATTTCTTCTTGTCATCGGGTATATGGCACTTATGCTGATGCCACGAGAAGAGAACCCTCAAATGGTCGTCAGCGGCTCTACGGTTATCATCGCCCTCCCCGGTGCTACTGCCAGTGAAGTCGAAAATGTCATCGTAAAACCGCTTGAACGTAAACTCAAAGAGATCAAAGGGGTCGAACACATCTACGGTATGGCTATGGACAACGTCGCTGTTATCAATGCCGCATTCTTCATCGGTGAAGCCAAAGAGGACTCGAATCTCAAAATCTATGACAAAATCATGCAAAACATGAGCATCCTCCCGAAAGGGGCGATGCAGCCGATTATCAAACCGCTCGATATCGACGTCGATATCCCTATCGTATCGGTCGCATTTTATTCGAACAATCCTGCAATGGATCCGACCGTACTCTACGATCATGTCAAAGAGATTCAGCATCACATCAACGGCCTTCCCAACGTCGCTGTAACCGATATTAAGGGAGCTAAAAAACATCAATACAACGTATTGGTTGATATGAACCGTCTAGCCGGCTACAATCTCTCACTCGGACAAATCGTTCAAGCGACACAATCGTTAGCCTATAATGTTCCTGAAATTAAAGGAAAAACGCAAGACAATAAAATCGTGATGATCGGAGTTCGCAACGCAATAGAGAGCGTAGAAGACGTTGGGAACATTATTGTCGCCCAATACGGCGGTTCTGCCATCTATTTACGTGACGTTGCAACGATCAATGCCGGTCAGGATATCCAAAACTTCAAATCAGCGCTTGTCAGTGTCAAAGGTGAAGACGGTAAATTCTCACCGTTGAAAGATCAAGTAACTTTAACAGTATCAAAGCTTCAAGGAACAAATGCCGTCATCATCGCTGAAGCGGTCAAAGAAGAATTGGCAAAATACAAAGAGCAGATGAAGAGTGAGGGAATCAGCTACGTTATCACTCGAAATGACGGTGAGCGAGCCAACGAAGCAGTTAACGAACTCGTCTTCCATTTGATTCTCTCAATCGTAATTATCGCGATTTTGTTAGTCTTCGTACTCGGCTGGCGGGAATCGTTGATCGTCACCTTTACCGTTCCTGCGATTTTGGCAATCACCCTCTTTATCGCTTATCTTACCGGGCAAACGATCAACCGCATCACCCTCTTTGCCTTTTTGCTGAGCCTTGGGCTTCTGGTCGATGCCGCAATTATCGTTATTGAAAATATTCACCGACATTTCCATGCACCCGGTGCAGCGGACCGTGATGCCGATGAATTGATGATCGAAGCGACCGATGAGATCGGTGCTCCGACCAATATCGCAACATTGGCGATTATCCTTACGATGGTTCCAATGGCATTTGTCGGCCAAATGATGGGGCAATTTATGAAACCGATCCCTGCCAATGTCCCGGTAGCACTCGTGGCATCCTTATTTGTTGCCTATATCTTTACCCCGTATTTGGCAATACGATTGCTTAAAAAACCCGAACACCACGGAGATTCTCACTGATGTATAAAAAATTTGAAAATTATTTGCTTCTTATTCTCAACACCCCATCGAAGAAAAAAATGGTGTTATTGGGAACCCTTTTAGCCTTTATTTTATCGGTTGCCCTCATACCGACGAAACTCGTATTGGCAAAAATGCTTCCGGGGAAAAACAACGATACGTACAGTGTCTACATTGACCTTGCAAACGGAAGCTCTATTGAACAAACACGCCAAGTCAGCGAATGTGTTGTCGGAGTATTACAACACGAAAAAGAGGCATTGGATACCGAGGTGTTTTTAGGAAGCGGTTCACCGCTTGATTTTGCCGGACTTATCAAAGGATCTCATTTTAAAAACAGTGAAAATGTCGCTGAAATAGTCGTCAATCTGACAAAAAAACATAACCGTGACGAACCTTCATACATGATGGTGCAACGTCTGCGCCCGGTTATCGTAAAACAGTGTGAAAACTTATATCCTCAAACCAATATCAAATTTATTGAACCGCCTGCCGGCCCACCGACAATGGCAGCCATCGTAGCCGAAGTCTACGGAAACAAGGCCCAGGGAATTCGTCATTTGAGTGAACGTATCGAGGGAGTCTTCCGTAAAACAGACGGTCTGGTCGATATCGATATTATGCAAGATGAAATTTACGACAAATTCGAAGTACGCGTCAATACCGATAAAATCACAAAATCCGGATTAAATGTAAAGCAAGTCAATGACATTCTTTATCTTGCATTTGAAGGAATGGGCATTGCCGTTAAAAATTCTCAAAGTGCAACCGACCAGATTCCTATTTTCCTGACATTGAATCCTGAAGGGAAGAAATTTGCATCACGCGACAAAACATCGGTTGAGATGAAACTCGCAAGTCTAAAATTGATGAACCAAATGGGTATGATGGTTCCTATCACCGAGATTGTTGATATCGTACCGGTCAAATCCAATCCGATGATTATGACCAAAGACCTCCATCAAATGACAAACGTCGTCGCTGAAACCGATATGGTTTCACAGGTTTATCCGTTGATGGCGGCTCGTAATGTTATTCTCGATACTTTTGGGGATGAATACGAGATTAGTAAAACGGGGTTGTTTAATCTTCAACTCATTGATAAAAAAACCAAAGATGTTTATGACCTCAAATGGGACGGTGAGATGAAAGTAACCCTCGATACTTTCGTTGATCTCGGTGGGGCGTTTATTGCTGCGCTGGTATTGATTTTCCTCCTTATGGTTGTGTACTACAAAAGTTTTGTCATAAGCGGAATTGTATTGTTGGGAAGTTTCCTCTCAATCATCGGGGTTATTTTCGGACACTTCATTATGAATATTTTTACCGCAGATACGTTCTTTCTAACGGCAACGTCACTGATCGGATTTATTGCACTGATCGGAATCAGTTCTCGTAACTCTCTGCTGTTGATCGATTTTACCAAATCATTGATGCGCGACAAAGGGATGCACAAGAAAGAAGCGATTGCCTATGCTACCGCTACCCGTGCCAAACCTATTTTCCTCACCGCCGCAGCTATTATCCTTGCCTCAACCTTGTTAGCGAGCGATGCAGTTTTCGGAGGGCTTGGTGTATCGTTAATTTTTGGTACAATAGCAGCAGTCATTGCATCGCTCATTGTTGTTCCGGTTCTAATCGATAATTCCGATTTGGAACGGCACTTTAATTTTCATGAACGTAAAGCAGTATCAATATTGGAGCCTTAAGCCATCGTGAATACACCCGTCATTCTAATATCAACCAATGTTATGAATGATTTGCTGGGTGTAGCAAAAGATCAGAGAATCGCTGCGGATGGACTTGATTTCGACCTTCTCTCCTATGAAACCTACTTCAAAGGGACAGTAGATGAAGAGTGGCAGCACCTGATCGGAGATAATCTTTTAGAAAGTACGACGGAAGTCGAAATACGTTCCAGTGTTTTTTTACTTCGACAAGAATACCATATCCGCATTCGTAAAGCTACACCTCACCCTTATTTGGACTTACGTTTCACTCTAGCTACCGATAAACATAAAACCAAAGCCGTTGTCATCATAGACCCCCGATCAACAATTCCTCTCAAAAAAGGGATACAGGAGTGGATCAAAGAAGCTATAGTACGAAAACAGCTTCGGCATGGCTTAATGATTGGTATTTTTGATGTCAATATAGATCAAGAGATTAATCGTCTTCTCCTGAAAATTCAAAAAGAAGGCCCTCTTAAAGAGCCCTATCGTCTTCCGATCTCCGAATGTTTTCCCCCTGTTCAACCTATCAGCGATAAAGTAATACTCCACTATAAAGAACTTAGCAAAACCAATACGCTTATCCATGGGGTACAACCGGGTGACTTGATTTTAGAATATATTTTTCCAAAACACGGACGTGACGGACGTTCTTGCGATGGAGAGCATATTGAAGTCGATGAACCGACCGTTAAATATTCCAAATACATTGTTATCGATGAAAAAACCATTACCGCTCAAGAAGACACTGCCAGTATCCGTTTTTATGCCAATGCATCCGGCTACGTTCAACGTCACAAAGGTGTCTTTACGATTTCGCATGAACT
>NZ_JAQTQR010000102.1 GCF_028712165.1 Sulfuricurvum sp.
AGTGATGCAGTGACACGCGCTTCGACTCACAGTGTCTCTATAGAGATGCATCGCGGTGTCGAATCACTGAATGTTGCTGTTACAGCCGGGATTGTTAGCTTTCTACCATAAGGTTATAGGGGCGGCGAATATCTTCGACCACTTCGCTGACACTCATATGTCGGCTTTTACGTAAAAATTCCCGTCCTTGAAAAAAAATCAATACTGTTGGAATAGCGAAAACGCTAAAATGAGAAGCGATTTCCGGTGTTTCGGATATATCGATACTCTCGATAACGAAAATTGGAAATTCGGCAGTGATGGCATCAACAAGTTTCGGTTTAAGTGCATGGCATACATTGCAAGTAGGTGCGCTAAAATAGAGCATCACGGCATCATGGGTATTGAGGGTTTGATTAATTGTTTCTAAGGTTTGCATAAAGGTATTATAGCTAATGAAATTTCATCGTGCATATATAGAGATAACCAATGTATGTGGATTATCCTGTACTTTTTGCCCTCCAAAAACACAACCGACTCTTACAATGGAACTTCTTTTCTTCAAATCGATTGTTCAGCAGCTCAAAGAGTACACGGATGAAATAGCCTTGCATGTGATGGGTGATCCCATGGTGCTTAGTAATCTGAAGAGTTATCTTGATATTGCGTATGAGTGCGGATTGAAAGTGATGATTACCACCAGCGGATTTTATTTAGATCCATTACGACGGGAAGCTCTTTTTCATCCTGCTTTGCGCCAAGTCAACATTTCTCTTAACAGTTTTAATAAAAACAGTGTTTCTCGAACGTTTGATGATTACATGAAACCTATTTTGTCGTTATGTGATGAAAAGCTTGTGCGACAAGAAGATTTTTTTATCAATTTGAGACTTTGGAATTTGGACGAGGCACACAGCGAAAAAGAGTTTAACACGAAATTGTTTACCCTTTTAGAAAATCATTTTGGACTTAAACTAGGCGATATCATCTCTCAGATAAGTGGTGAGCGACAATCGATTCGATTGGCATCCAAAATTTTGCTCCATTTTGACCGCTATTTTGAGTGGCCGAGTTTGAGCGATACGATTCTCAGTGATGGATATTGTCACGGTTTAAACAAGCAAATTGCTATTTTGGCAGACGGCCGAGTGGTACCGTGCTGTTTGGACGGGGAGGGAATTATCGACCTAGGTAACCTTCAAGCAACAAATTTGGGTAAAATTCTGACATCAGAACGCTCTCTTGCTATCCAAGAAGGATTTGCCAAAGGGCAATGCAGCGAAGAACTGTGTCAAAAGTGCAGTTATAAAGAGCGATTTAGGAAAGGACTATCCAATGATTAAATGTTATGTCCGTAATGAAAATGCGATCGCGTTTATCGATACGATGTCGGAGCTTGACGGAGACGTAATCGAAAAAGTGATCTGGATTGATATGCTCATGCCGACGTATGATGAAATTGTTTTTATTGAAAATACGTTTAATATCAAATTCCCGACCAAACAAGAGACGGAAGAGATTGAGATCAGTTCCCGTTACTGGGAAGAGAACGACCGTATTGAAATCAACAGTTATTTTTTGGTTACATCCACTCCACATTCACACAATGAGACGGTATCGTTTATCCTTTATCGGGATCTTTTGATTTCGATCCGCTATACGACACTTTATACGTTTGATGAATTCAACCGCAAATTCTTTGCCACACCGAAACAGTTTGAGACCGGATATGACATTTTTTGCCAGATTTTGGATATCCGTATCGATGCTGATGCCGATATCATTGAAAAACTTTCAAAAGATATTACCCGTGTACGTAAACATGTCCTTACCGATTATACGAATGAGGATGAAGAGATCTTGGAACGCATTTCTTCATTAGAAGATTTGAATATGCAAATACGAGAAAATCTTAACGATAAACAGCGTATTTTGAGTGCTTTTTTGAAGTCTAGTAAATATAAACATTCCCTCAAACACGATGTTACTGTCATGCTTAAAGACATCAAGTCGTTGATTGACTATACCGACTTCAATTTCGAGCGGCTTGATTATTTGCAAAACATATTCGTCGGCGTTTTGAGCATTGAGCAAAATAAAGTAATCAAAATGTTTACGATCGTAAACGTCGTATTTCTCCCTCCAACCTTGATCGCCAGTATTTATGGGATGAACTTTGATCTTTTACCGGAATTGCATTGGCAGTACGGGTATTTGCTCTCAATTGTAATGATGATTATTTCATCGATATTACCGGTTTATATCTTTAAACGAAAAGGGTGGATTTAAATCTCTAAATCAACTTAAGTACTAAATATGGTACTATTTTAATCACGGCTTTTTGACAGCTATAACAAAGGATACAATTTTGGATAGGCGGATACGCTATTTTATTGAAGATTACTGGGACATCTTTATAGGTGTGGTTTCAATCGCACTAGCTTTTATTTTTAACGCTCAACATGAATCTTCTCTTTCAACACTGTTTGCAGCAATAGGGATTGCCGCACTATCTCTAACGGTTGCCGAAGTGGCCGATATTCTCTCAGAACGTCTTCACGAACCCTATGGCAGCTTTGTCCTTACTTTCAGCGCAGTAGCCGTTGAAATTATCCTTTTGTATGTTATTTTACTCGAAGTACGTCATTCTCCTGAAGTATTAGAGACGGTCAAAGGGGGGCTTATTTCTGCAGTTATAGTTGACCTGAATGTATTGTTGGGACTTTCCGTCTTTTTGGGGGGACTTGCATTTAGCCAACAACAACATAATAAAGAGACATCGAGTGCCTATACAACCGTTTTGTTTGTTGCTTCAAGCGCTCTTTTGGTTCCGGGACTTCTGAGTCATACCGATCACGGGATTGATTCATTGACCCATGTAAGCCATTTGATCGCGGGTGTATTACTCCTTTTTTATATTATTATTTTTATTTTCCAAACCCGAACGCATACCCACTTTTTTAAAGCGACTGCACGAAGCCGTTTTTTTCGTCTTAAGCGAAAACTTCAGGAAGAGGAAGATGCTGAAATTGATGAAAATGATTCAAGCGATTATATTTTTGAACATTTAAGTACCCCTATTAACTTTATAGCTATTTTTGGATTTATCGCTGTTATCGCATTGGGAGCGGAGATATTTGCAGGAAACGGGGTTGTTATAGCACGTGAACATGGCATATCGGCAGGACTGGCCGGTCTCGTAATCGCCATTATCAGTGTTTCTCCTGAAATCTTTACCGCAGTGCGTGCGGCACGTAACGATCAGATTCAGCGGGTTGTCAACATCGCAATGGGTGCATCGACAGTATCGATCATACTTACTGTACCGATTTTGATGATGTTGGCCTACTTCTCAGGGATCAATCTTACTCTCGACTTTAATCCGTTGCAAATCGGTGCATTGTTGTTGACCATTTTATTAGTTTGGAAAACGACCGATGAGGGTGAGACAAACTATTTTGAAGGGGCATCGCACATGATGTTTTTTCTTAGCTATGCGATTATCGCCGCCTATTACTGATGGTTATTTTATTTGCTCCCAGCGAAGGGAAAAAAGAAGGGGGAACTCTTCCCCCGATGAATTCTAAGAACCTCCTTTTTCCTGAACTCTATTCAAAACGTCTCGTTGTCATTCAACAGTATGAACACGTAATTCGTGATGGTGATGACGAAGCTCTCTATGAACTCTTTGGAATTAAAGATACCAAAGAATATGAACGCTATCGTGCCCCTTTATCCTCAGCCGCAACTATGAAAGCAATAGAGCGCTACGATGGGGTCGCCTATGATTATCTGGAGTACCAGACTCTTGCTTCTGAATCGCAATACTATCTTGATAAGAACGTAATTCTTTTCTCAAATTTATTTGGTCCGATTTACGCAGGAGACAGTATCCCCGATTATAAACTAAAGCAAGGTGCAGCGATTGGGACATTCGCACCAGAAAAATATTACAAAGAACATTTTTCTGGCGTATTGAATGAAATGATAGGTGATCAAGAAATATTGGATATCCGTGCAGGGTTTTACGATAAATTTTATACCCCGACAAAACAAACGACAACATTGAAGTTCTTAAAAGAGGGGAAAGTGGTAAGTCACTGGGCGAAAGCCTATCGTGGAGTCGTGCTGCGAGAAGCCGCTAAACACCAAATCAGAACAATCGAAGAACTTTTAGCCTTGAATATTGAAGGGTTGTTTTTGAATGAAATTGTTGAGACAAAAAAGAAAAAAGAAGTTATTTATACAATCGTATAATTTTCTTTTGAATATGCTTGACATTTTAGGAAAGAGTGTATATAATTTCGGCTCCATTTCACCAATGCCGGCATAGCTCAGTTGGCTAGAGCAATTGATTTGTAATCAATAGGCCCGGGGTTCAAATCCTCGTGCCGGCACCATTGAATGAAATCGGAACGCATTACATTTATCAGTGTTAGACCAGATTATGGCCGTGGTGAGATACTCAAGTGGCCAACGAGGGCAGACTGTAAATCTGCTGATTTTTATCTTCGAAGGTTCGAATCCTTCTCTCACCACCATCTGCGGGAATAGCTCAGTTGGCTAGAGCGTCAGCCTTCCAAGCTGAATGTCGCGAGTTCGAGTCTCGTTTCCCGCTCCACTGGGAGCTGAAGTATACATTTCATAATTACTACTTCATCATTACCTTAAAACGTAAAATAGTTTTTAAGCTTCCAAATACATATTTATCATTGTTTTATGCTCACGTGGCTCAGGGGTAGAGCACTTCCTTGGTAAGGAAGAGGTCGGCGGTTCAAATCCGCTCGTGAGCTCCAGTAATAATTTTGTAATTTTTGAAAGCTTGAAAGCTATTTCAGCTGTTTTTTGGTATAATTCCAAATTAATTTACACATTCAGTCGGAGGACACTATGGCAAAAGAGAAATTTGAACGTACAAAACCACATTGTAACATCGGTACAATCGGTCACGTCGACCACGGTAAAACTACGTTGACTGCAGCAATTACAGCTGTACTTGCAGTAACAAATGGCGCAAAAATGATGGATTACGATGCAATCGATAATGCACCAGAAGAGCGTGAACGCGGTATTACAATCGCTACTTCACACGTTGAGTACGAAACAAATAACCGTCACTATGCACACGTTGACTGTCCTGGACATGCCGACTATGTTAAAAATATGATTACCGGTGCCGCTCAAATGGACGGTGCTATTCTTGTTGTTTCTGCAGCGGATGGCCCAATGCCACAAACACGTGAGCACATCCTTCTTTCTAAACAAGTTGGTGTTCCATATATCGTTGTTTTCATGAACAAAGAAGATATGGTTGATGACGAAGAACTTCTTGAACTAGTTGAGATGGAAATTCGTGAACTTCTTGACACTTATGATTTCCCGGGTGACGATACTCCAATCGTAGCTGGTTCAGCTCTTCGTGCACTTGAAGAAGCAAAAACTGGTGTACTTGGTGAGTGGTCAGCAAAAATTCAAAAATTGATGGCTGAAGTAGATGCTTACATCCCACAACCACAACGTGAAACAGATAAAGATTTCTTGATGCCGGTAGAGGACGTTTTCTCTATCTCTGGTCGTGGAACTGTTGTTACTGGTCGTATCGAACGTGGTACAATCAAAATCGGTGAAACAATCGAAATCGTTGGTATCCGTGACACTCAAACAACTACTGTAACCGGTGTTGAAATGTTCCGTAAAGAAATGGAAATGGGTGAAGCTGGAGACAACTGTGGTCTTCTTCTCCGTGGTACTAAGAAAGAAGATGTTGAGCGTGGACAAGTTCTTTGTAAACCAAAATCAATCACTCCTCATACAAAATTTGAGGCTGAGATTTATGTATTGAGCAAAGAAGAGGGTGGACGTCATACTCCATTCTTTAACGGCTACCGCCCACAATTCTATGTTCGTACAACTGACTGTACAGGTGCTATCACCTTGCAAGAAGGTACTGAAATGGTTATGCCTGGTGATAACGTGAAAATCAATGCTGAACTGATTCACCCGATCGCTATGGAAGAGGGTACTCGTTTTGCTATCCGTGAAGGTGGACGTACTGTCGGCGCTGGGGTTGTTTCTAAAATCCTTGCATAATTTCCCCAACCTTCGGGTTGGATTCATAAGGTAAAAACATGCGTGAAAATATCCATTTAGCGTGTGAAAAGTGTACGAGACGTAACTATCACACTACTAAAAATAAAAAAACTCATACTGAAAAATTTTCAGTACGTAAGTTTTGCAAATTTTGCCGTGAGCACACGGTTCATAAAGAAGCAAAACTTTAAGTCGTTTCCCCTCGGGGATTCTAATTCAATGATAGGTCAGTAGTTCCAATGGTAGAGCGCCGGATTCCAAATCCGATTGTTGGGGGTTCGAATCCCTCCTGACCTGCCACCCATTTTCTACTAATGATGCTTGAGAGCATTATTCGTTGGAAATGTCCGAAGGATACAAATAGATGAAAAACAACTTAAACCATTACATACATAATGCGAAAATGGAACTTGCAAAAGTAATTTTCCCAACAAAACCGCAAGTAAAACAAGCATTCATTGCCGTGGTAGCTGTTGTTACATTTATTGTGATATTCCTAGCATTGGTTGATTTGATTATGTCATCAACCGTTTCAGCAATTTTGAGTTAAGGAAAATACATGGCACATCGTTGGTACTCGATTCAAACCTATGCCGGTAGTGAGCGCAGTGTTAAAGCCGCTATCGAAAATATTATTGCTGAAAATCATCTCGAAGATGTAATTACCGAAGTCATCGTTCCAACTGAAGATGTTATTGAAGTTAAAAACGGCAAAAAGAAAATTACTGAACGTTCATTGTATTCAGGGTATGTATTTGCCAATATGGATCTTTCCATTGATTTACAGCACCGTATTCAATCTCTACCGCGTGTAGCTGGATTTATCGGTGAATCGAATAAACCGACCCCTTTAAGTGATAACGACATTGCAGTTATCTTGGATCGTGTAACGAACCGTTCGGCTCCGAAACCGAAAGTTTTCTTTGATAACGGCGAAATGGTTCGTATCGTAGACGGACCGTTTGCGAATTTCACAGGTACAGTTGATGAATACGATCTTGAGCACGGTACGTTGAAACTCAATGTTTCTATCTTCGGACGCAGTACTCCGGTAGATATTTCGTACACCCAAGTCGAAAAAATTATTTAATCTCAAAAAAAGGAAGCACAAATGGCAAAGAAAATTACGGGCTACATCAAATTGCAAGTACAAGCCGGCGCTGCTAATCCAGCCCCTCCGGTTGGACCAGCACTCGGTCAACGTGGTGTTAACATCATGGAATTTTGTAAGGCGTTCAACGAGCGTACAAAAGATAAGGCAGGTTTTA
>NZ_JAQTQR010000028.1 GCF_028712165.1 Sulfuricurvum sp.
TCAAGGGCAAATGATGATGCCGCTTTTTCATAATCCGGAGCCATCTTCATACACGGTGCACAATCGGGAGAATAAAAGTCAACGAGTACGGGAATTGTATTTTCAGTAATATGCGTTTTAAAGGTTTCTGTTGAACAATTGATAGGGGTAGTGTCCAATAATGAAAGTCCGCATGATTGACATGCTATATCTTCTTTGGTAACTTCATTGGTTACAGTGTTTACATTATTGCAATGAGGGCAAACTATTTTGAGTGTTTCCATATCTTTATCTCCTGATTCAGCCTTTTTAAACATATGCAAAAGTTATACTAGAGAGTTTCTTTGATAACTCAATTTGCACCTTAAATATCAATCCTAATCCGTTTCATTAACACCTCCCTCTAAAGGGCAGATATACAATTGAGCGATGAAAAAAATAGCAATTATCGGCGGAGGCTTAAGCGGTCTCTATGCAGCAACCCTTTTAGAAAACAACTATAATATAACCCTTTTTGAAGCACGAGAGCGACTGGGAGGGAGAGTCTATACCGTGGATGGATTCGATCTGGGGCCAAGCTGGATTTGGCCGCATCAAAACCGTATAGTCGAACTCGTCCGTTCACTCGGTTTGAGCATATTTCGACAATATAGAAACGGCGAAGCCCTCTATGAAACACCTCAAGAGGTTCAGCGTTTTAATCCTGCACCCAATGCCCCTTCCGGCAGAATTATCGGAGGGATCGGTGCGTTGATCGATCAACTCGCACTTCAGCTCAAAAGGGCGCAAATCAATCTCTGTGAAACAGTACAAATGCTCGCTCAGAATAACGATCAAATCCTCCTCACGTCAAATAAAAACGAGTATCAATTTGACCATGTAATCATCACTTTACCGCCCCGCCTTACACTCCAATCCCTGCGATTTGATCCGCCTTTGCCTACGGAACTGCAAAATCGCTTTGCCGCGACACCGACATGGATGGGACATTCGGTCAAATGCGTTATCGAGTTTGAAACACCATTTTGGCGCGAAATGGGACTAAGCGGATTTTGTTTCAGCCACAGCGGTCCTATGGGAGAGGTTCATGATGCCTGTACGTTTGATCGCTATGCGTTATTCGGCTTTATCCGCTCCGAAACCGATATGCGTACGATTGAAGCGCAAGTACGTCAACAATTACAACATTTGTTCGGTGAAAATGCATCGCCCATCATCGGATTTCATTGTGTCGATTGGAGAAAAGAGTTGTTTAGTTCGGTCGAAATTGATGCCAGACCTCTGATGGAACACCCGAACTACGGATTAAATAGTGATTATTTAAACAACAAAATAACATTTATCGGTACCGAAACGTCCTATCACGAAGGGGGGTATCTCGAAGGTGCTTTGGCTTCTACCGATAAAATAGCCCATCTTCTTAACACATAAAAGATATAAAAATATTTTTAAATATTCTTTTAGCATATAAGCACTAATATTATTCAATTTAGTTTTTTTACACGGATGAAGCGTCAACAGCTTTCTTAGAGAAGTAGGGATGAAAAAGTTATCTGGATATTGGCAAGAGTGGACAACACCCTATTCGCTGGAACTTATCGGGAACGGTCTTCTTCTAGGTCTGTTTGCCGGTATCTCGGAAGGGACCATTATTTATATGATAATGAGTGCAATAGGACTATTCGATACTGTATTGATTTTTGGCAAATAACCTCATCCTTAATCTTCTCTCCCTCTAAAAAATGCTCTCAAAAGTTATCGTATTTGCCTGCTTCGATATCAACTTTAATTTCATTCAGAGCTTCTTGCATAATGGAAATAAGAATTTTTGCCGCTTCTTTATCATCTCCCTCAGGAACGTCCCAATCGGTAATGGTCATATTCGCTTTGAACATAAGTTCCATCGCATTTTTAATCTCTGATTTTCGATTTTCTAAGTCTTTTTGTACGGGATCCATTTTTATCTCCTTTTAATTCCTGTGTAATGCGACTATTATAATACGAAAACGTAACAATTTCCACTTTTTAAATCTGGATCAATCTCCTTTCAATTTCCAATCGTATCGATAAACAGTTGAGAATAGCATGGTATAATCAACCTATGCAAAAATATATCCATTACGACCCTTCCCAAGAAGAAATACATTCATTTCATATGCAGGTGAGTTCAGACAGCGGTCATAATTATTATAAAATTCATTTATCGGAATTGACGGAGGGACAGCGAAAACGTATCTCACAGCGTTATGGCGTAACCCTCAATATTTTGGAAAGTGAACCGTATCTGGTGCTGGTCAGAATGATTGACATCTAAAACATTCATTTCGCTATACTCATAAGAATAAAAAGGTCTTTAATGATAAAAATAGCCCTCTCTTTTCTCTTCACCCTATTGATACTTACCGGATGTAAAAAGGATGAACCTATATCGTATCAAGGCTATGTTGAAGGCGAATACGTCAATATCGCCTCATCCCAAAGCGGACGGCTCGATAAGCTTTTTGTGACACGCGGAGAGAATGTAAAAGCCGATGCACCGCTCTTCGTATTGGATTCTGAAAATGAGACAGATCAACTGCGTCAAAACGAAGCTCAGCTGACCTCGGCACAATCCGTGTTAAACGACATGCAAAAAGGTTCCCGTCCCGAAGAACTGGATGTTATCAAAGCCAAACTGACCCAAGCCAAAGCCGATGCAGACAATTTCCAAGAACAGCTCCGGCGTAATCAGGAACTCTATAAAGCCAATGCCCTCTCCAAAGAAGCGCTCGATAATACAATAGCATCCGCTCATCGGAGTGCGGCACTGGTCAATGAATTGCAAAACAGCCTGAAAGTCGCCCAAATCGGTGATCGCAGCGACCGTATCAAAGCCCAAAAAGCAAACATACAACAAATTCAGGCTCTCATATCCCAAACCACCTGGAAATTGAGTGAAAAAGCCCGTAAAGCACCCTCGAAGGCAATGGTTTTTGATACGTTGTACCGCGAAGGCGAATTCGTCCCTACAGGGGGAATCGTTGTTCGACTGCTCCCTCCGCAAAACCGGAAAATCCGTTTTTTTGTTCCTCAGAATATCTCAGAAAAACTTGCCATTGGTCAAAAACTATTGATTGTTTCACGCAGTGACGAACATAAAATTCCGGCACACGTCACTTACATTTCGACAGAAGCGGAATATACACCGCCGATCATCTACAGCAACGAGACCAAAGATAAACTGATTTACATGATCGAAGCCTATCCGAGCCCTGAAGATGCACCTCTGCTCCATCCCGGACAGCCTGTGGAAGTTACACTTGAGCACCTATGAAAACGCCATCGATGTACGGGGTCTAAATAAATACTTCGGCGACAAACATGTCGTCAAAGACTTGTCTCTCCAGGTAGGACGGGGAGAAATACTGGGATTTTTAGGACCTAACGGAAGCGGAAAAACGACCGCTATCCGTATGCTTTGCGGCCTTCTGACCCCTGATAGCGGCGAAGGGCATTGTCTGGGATACGACATCACGACCCAAAGTGACGCGATCAAACGTGAGGCAGGATATATGACCCAAAAGTTCTCCTACTGGGAAGATCTGAGTATCCGTGAAAATCTCGATTTTGTCGCACGGGTGTATGAACTCGCCAACCGTAAGCATGTCGTCGACGAAGCACTTGAAACGCTCGGTCTCACTTCGCGCTCTTCTCAGTTGGCACGATCCCTCTCAGGGGGGTGGAAACAGCGCCTTGCGTTAGCGGCATGTATGCTCCGACATCCAAAACTGCTATTGCTGGATGAACCCACTGCCGGAGTCGATCCCAACGCACGGCGTGATTTTTGGGAAGAGCTGCATGAACTTGCATCGAAAGGAGTTTCGGTTCTTATCAGTACCCACTACATGGATGAAGCCGAACGATGTCATAAACTCGCCTACATCGCGTATGGAAATCTCCTCGCAAAAGGGAGTGCCCAGAGCATCATAGAAGAGCAAAAACTCTTTACTTACGAAGTAACCGGAGAGCGTTTGATGGAGATTTCTAAAGTGATTGAAAAAGATCCTGCTATCGAGCAAACCGTAATTTTCGGTTCAACCTTGCATGTCAGCGGAAAAAACTCCGAAGCGATTGAAGAGGTTCTGAAAACGCAGCAGTTTAAATCCATTCCCACTTCATTGGAAGATGTCTTCATCTACCTGATGAAACACACACGTGATAACTACGGAGAGAGTTATGAGCTTTAGTTTAAACCGATGGTGGGCCATAGTCCTCAAAGAGTTTTTACAGCTCAAACGCGATCGTGTCACATTCGCCATGATGGTTGTTCTGCCGATCATCCAGCTCGCCCTGTTCGGTTTTGCGATCAATACCGATCCCAAACATCTCCCGATCGCAATCGTCTCGTATGATGAGAGCGATTTTACCCGTACGATTCTAAGCTCGATGCAAACGTCGGATTATTTTGCCATCAATACAGACTATACCACTGCTGATGAGGCACAAGCAGCCCTCAAAAAAGGGGAAATTCAATTCATCCTCACCATCCCGAGCGATTTCACCAAAAAGCTTTTACGAGGTGAAAAACCCTCCATTCTCCTCGAAGCCGATGCGACCGATCCGGTCACTGTCTCTGTTGCTCTTGCCTCTATCGATGGAATTGCCCAGCAGGTTGCCAAAAAAGATCTTGTAGGTTCGCTCTCAACTCTTTGGTCTCAGAAAAATCCGTTTGAGATTCGAGTTCACCGTCTCTACAACCCTAACAGTATCAACCAGTACAACATCATCCCAGGTCTTATGGGAACAGTTATGACGATGACACTCACGATGATGACGGCACTCGCCATCACCCGTGAGCGCGAGCGGGGGACGATGGAAAATCTCCTCGCAACCCCCGCACGGCCTCTGGAGATCATGACGGGGAAAATTATCCCCTATGTCTTTATCGGACTGGTCCAAGCCTCTTTGATCCTCTTTGCTTCGCATTTTGTGTTTGGCGTTCCGTTCAACGGTTCGATTGTGCTGGTCTATACTGTAGCCCTCCTTTTCATCGCCGTTAACCTCACCATAGGTATTACCATCTCATCTTTGGCGCAAAATATGCTGCAGGCGTTGCAGCTCACCATTTTCTATTTTCTCCCAAGCATCTTGCTCTCAGGCTTTATGTTTCCGTTCTACGGGATGCCTGTATGGGCACAGCACATCGGTGAGATACTCCCGCTGACCTATTTTAACCGTCTTATTCGGGGTATTATTCTCAAGGATAACGATTTGGCGATGCTCTGGCCAAACATCTGGCCTTTGTTGATTATAGCGGTTGTGATGATGACACTAGCGGTCAAGTTTTACAAAAAGACTCTCGACTGAAAGTACCTTTTATCTCGCTATAATTTCGCCTATTTTTAACGAAACGATCCCTATGACTAAACTTTTTTTCATTCTCACGTTCTTTTTTCAATTAGCCCTTTTCGCCGATACCGATATCATTTACGATATCCGCGGAAATTCTCCCCTCCTCGATGCCAATATGAGCCAATTTTTGGATAAATGGCGAATCAATACCGTCACACCTGTCCAAGCAGGACACTATAAAAACATTATCGTAAACGGTAATACAGAGAAAAAGAATATTTCCCTCACCTTTGATGATGCGCCTGATGAAAACAATACCTATAAGCTTCTCGATATTCTCACCTCTCATCATGTCAAAGCTGCTTTTTTTATGATCGGAGGGACCATGACGGATAGCAATATCACCGTTGTCAAAAGAGCAAACGATGAAGGTCATCTTGTCCTAAATCACACCTTTAACCATCCGCGCCTTAGTGACCTCAATGAGAGCGCTATCATAGATCAGCTCGATCATGCCGCAACACGTATTGAAACCATAACCGGACACTATCCCATCCTCTACCGCCCTCCGTACGGCTCGATCAATGCTCGCGTCGTGTATACCGTCAATGATCAAGGACTTACCACCGTACTCTGGTCTCTCGATTCGCTCGACTGGACACTCAAAGATCCCGATGCCGTCGTAGAGAATGTTATTTCCAATATCCGAAACGGCGACATCATCCTGATGCACCGCAATCCGACCAGTGTAGGCGCTCTTCCGAAAGTGATCGAAAAACTGCGTGAGATGGGATATACTTTTCTCCGTCTCGATGAATTGCTGGGGATAAAAGCTTACAGATAAATTAGTGAGCTTTACGCTATAATACGCTTACCATTCGCGCTCTCGATCACGCGTTAGAGACTTCTTTTTTGATCGCTTATCCCCCCTCATCACTGAGGCCTATGTACCCAAGGACTATTTAAATGTCATCGACGACACCTATCAAACGCCAAAACCATCGTATCCACCCGTGTAACCGTCCTCGTAAAAATGAACTGATCCATTTTTTAATCGAACGCAACGCCGGTAAAAAAATCCTGATCGTCACATCTGATGATGCCGGAGAACTCACTAATCTGTTCGCAGGAAACAACATCACGGTCCTAAGCGATGCCGATTTGGCAAAAGCACCCGATCTTCGCTGCGAAGTGCTGATCAGCTATGATCTCCCCGATAAAGCGATTGTCTATATGTCACGCTTTGCCAGAGCAAGCGAATATGCCCTCATCACTCTCGATGAGCAAGATCAAAAACGACTTTATCCGATCGAACTCCTCAACGGACGCACCATCACCCAAGAGATCGTCAAAGGTTTTGAACCCGATTTCGGAATCGCCGTAGACAATCAGCAAAAAGCCGAAGCAAAAGCGCGCCGCGAAGAACGCGAAGCTCGTGATGCGTCAGATCCGAGAAATCGTGACAAAAAACCGGTTCGTGATACCCGTCCTGAACGTAAACGCGATGATGCACCGCGAGATGATCGTCGGCCTGCACGCGGAGTGGATGACGGATTCACCTCAAAAAAACAGCACAACAGCAAACCCCGTTTCGTCGGAAAAGATGAAAACGGCAAACCGATCTTCGAGGGGAAAACCCGCGAGCGCAACCATTACATCGACGGAACACCCCGTTCCGATACGGAAAAAGCAACGAAAACCCCTTATAGCAGTAAGCCGAAATTCTTCGGAGACAAAGCAAAAAGCACGGATGAGCGAAAACCATACGATGGAGAGAAAAAACCTTATGGTGACAAGAAACCTTATGGTGACAAAAAGCCTTACGGAGACAAACCTGCCTTCGGAGAGAAAAAACCATACGATAAAGATGGGAAAAAACCATTTGGAGAGAAGAAGCCTTATGGAGATAAAAAGCCATATGGTGACAAGAAACCCTACGGTGATAAACCCGCATTCGGCGAGAAAAAACCGTATGGGGATAAAAAGCCCTATGGAGACAAACCTGCTTTTGGAGATAAAAAGCCTTACGGCGACAAAAAGCCCTACGGAGATAAAAAATCATTCGGAGACAAGAAACCATTCGGTGATAAAAAACCGTACAATGATCGCAAACCCTCCGATGCGCCTGCCGCACCGAAACGTGCGCCTCGCCGAATCGATGTAAAATCGTTCAAATCGCCGAAAGAGAGCGAATAATCTCTATGATACAGAGGCATCTGCCTCATATCCATGATAACACTTAAACGCTTTTTTCTCACAAACTCTACTCTCAGTTAGCCATTATTTTCATTCTTAAAAATCACTTTTTAATAGTAAAGCATTATTTTAATTTTTTTCAATATATTTTTTAGGCAAGTATATGCTAATATAAGTACATATGATGAGAGACTAAGTGTGAGGAATCTGTGATGAATTTCAATCTCAGTATGCATTCAGCCCTTTTTTTTATCGTTAGCAGCGTATGTTCTTATGCTCAAGATCATTCTGAGAATTTGGATAATCTTTTATCTCAATATCGCAGTGAATCCGATCTTTCTGCACAAACAAAAAAAGAGAGCGCTGGCTCGTTCATTATCTTTACACGTGAACACCTCGAAAAAATGCAGGCGTATAACTTGCGTGATATCCTCAAAACGATCCCTTGGTTCACTATGCAAGAAACCCCTACCGGGCAGGTTTCTCTAGCAATGGCAAAAGCTTCAACGTTCAACAGTCAATTCTTAAAACTCTATATCAATGATCACGAACTCGGTTCCATCGGATTTGGAAGTGCCATGAAAATGTGGGGTTTTTTAGACATCTCCGACATTGACCATATCGAAATTTATCAGGTTGGCAGTTCCGTTATAGCAGGGGACGAGCCTCCTGGCCTAGTTATTCGGCTCTATACCAAAGATCCTAGCCGTGATGACGGAGGTGCTGTCCAAGTGATGGGAGGCTCCCGAGGCTCCAATGAGCTCAACGCTTACTACGCTCATAAAGGAGAAAAATATTCCAGTTTTTTTTATGCCGATACCCATACTGAAAACAGAGAATCCTATATCAGCAATCGTAGTGCCATCGGAGTCGGACGAGATTTTAAAACCAGCAACTTTTTTGCCTCTTTGAAAGGAGATGATTTCACTGTTGAAGCCGCTCAATTTAGTCTGGATCAAGATCGATTCTTAGGGATAGGGAGGTTGCATACTCCGGATGATAATAGTGCCGATTTGGTACATCGATATATTGTCGGAACAAAATATTTTCAAGACAAAACACTCAAACTTAAAATTTCGTACGACAATTCCAATCACAGACAGTCTGAATCCGATCCAAACGGAATCACACTTTTCAATGCAGATGGAACAACAACAACGGTCACAGACTGGTATTTCGATAAATCCGAATCAATATCCGAGGCGGTTCTCGATAAACAATTTACACTCAATGATCATGACATACACGTAGGCGTTCAAAGCAAATTTAGAAAAGTCATTCCGAATTCCCTTATCACCGATGGAAGTGAACGGGTTAATGAAATTACCGGACCGACAAAGTGGAATTCCTATTCTCTCTTTTTCTCGGATGATTACACGATAAATGAAAATAATCTCTTATTTACGAATATCAGACTGGATCATTATGACCGCAATGGCGGAGCCAATGATTTTAATGAATACGCGATAAGAGCGGGACATATTTACAATAATGGAGAATGGATTTGGAAAACATCCGCCGTACGCACGTATGGCTATCCTGCATTTATGCAAACCGCCTATTTTCCCTTTAATTCTAAAAGTAATATCGACTTGAAACCCGAAGAACGGATCGCAGCGGTAACAGAAGTATCCCATAAAACCGATACGACCAACAGTAATGTTCGTCTCGTCTATAATACCGCTATCAATGGCATTGCCTTACAGAACAATGTTTATATCAACAGCACTTCCAAGCCTGAGTTTTACATTCTATACGGATCACATGAGATCCATTTCGGACAAGACCATACAATCAGTCTTAGCGTTTACTATGGGGATAACAATATGCCTCTCACACAGAGTTCTAAAATCGGAGGATATCTTCAACTGTTTGATACATTTGGACGCTTTGATGTTTACAATGAATTACTGTATCGCAGCAGCTATCATTATCTCACCCCTGCAAATATCAGTGTAAACGTTCAAGAGGGATACGATTACACTGCCGGTGTAACCTATCATGCCACTCAGGATTTAAGTCTCTTTATCAAAGGGGAAAATCTTTTGAACAAAGCAATCAAAACCCCTTATCCGATGCCAACCTATATCGATTACGTGGCACCGTTTGACCGTACGGTTCGAATGGGTTTAAAATATGTCTTTTAAAAAACCGTTCTTCTTTTTTCAATATCTGCTGGTTGTATTGTTCACTTCCATGCTCTATGCTGAAGGATCAAAAAACAGTGTTGAGGTGCAGATTATTGAGAAAATCACAACATCCATATTTCCAGACCAAAAGGTAACAGCGTGGGGAGAAACGGTTGAACTCAAAAATACGCTACATCAATCCAAAAAAATTGACCTTGTCGAGAATTTCAATAATGCCCGTATACTTTTTGTTGCAAAAAAAATTCCGGAAAATATCCCATCCAATACTATAATCATTGCAACCAATTATTCGCTTTTGATTAAAGACAAAAGGGTAGTAGGGGCATTTTTTTGGCAAAAAGGAAGACCAAATCTCCTTTTTTTACGCAAACGAATGCAAATAGCAAATATCACACTGGATCATGAATTTGAGAAATACATAGAAGATGACTTATGAAAATCCGAAAAAAAGAATTTTTCTTTGCTCTATTTTTGGCGATCACCGTATTTATCATTATTATGATCCTCCTCGAAATTCCAAAAATCGAGCGTGATTTAAAAAACAATGTCAAAAATGATTTGCTTCGTACCATCAGTTCTATTGTTGACAACTTCGATCATAAACTTCAAGTTTGTGTCTCTCAACATCACGGTCAAACACTCAATTCTATTTTAGAACAGAATCCTGTCTTACGAAGTGACCTAGAATCAGATCTTTCTATGATCACGTATGATGATATCAAATACAGCTATGTTTTGTACCGTGATAATGAGAATATATTTCGATTTATGCTTGATGGCGCAACTCAGGATAAAGCAGAATTTGGGAGAAAATTTGACATCGAGGATCAAAAATGGCAACGTGCCTATGAAACAGGCCAGCCTCAACTAATTACGCAAGAAAAGCTTTATACTTTATGGTTCACCTATCTTAAGCCTATCGTGGTTGATAATAAAGTTCAGGGCATTATCGCCATCGATTTTTCTCTGGAAGGACAAAAGCATATCACTGAGATAGTCGAGCCGCTTCATAAATATGTGTGGATTTTTTTAGCATTACTCGGGATAGGTATCCTCTTAAGTGCCGTCCAGTTCCTATTATATCGATTATCACAAAAACGGGTGTATCTCGATCCTCTGACAGGACTTTATAACCGAAACTTTTTCAATGATATAATCAGCACAATCGACTACCAAAAATATGCCATCGCAATGATGGATTTAGATAAATTCAAAATCATAAATGACACATACGGCCACGAAATTGGGGATGATGTACTCAAGAAAGTCTCGAATGTACTCAAATCATCAATCCGAGAATACGATAAACTGATTCGTTACGGCGGTGAAGAGTTTCTACTCTATTTATCGATGCGTGATTTGGAACAAACTGCACTCATGGAGATCCTTAATCGTATACGTCAGAATGTTGAATCTATTGAGATCAAAGCAGGATTAATTACAATACATCCGACTATTTCCATCGGTCTCAACTCGTATACGTCTCACTTCAAAAGTGAATTCGATGCGATTTCTATGGCGGATAAAATGCTTTATACGGCAAAAAGAACAGGGAGAAATAAAATATCCTCATTTATTCCGAGTCACAAAGGGGCAGAACACTCTATTCATATGTTAAATGTTCATCATGTCAAAGAGGCAATAGAAGAAAAACGCATTTTTTGTGAGTATCAGCCTGTTGTTCACTTGGGATCAAACCAAATCGTCGGATATGAAGCGCTTGTGCGTATACGAGACCGTGATGGAAAAATATCCTATCCCGGAATGTTTTTGCCTAACATTGTTCATAGTAATATTTACAAAGAACTTACTTTGATGATTTTACAAATATGTTTTCAAAAATTGCGTGATGAACAGTGCTCTATTTCGGTCAATCTCAACATTACCGATATCCTTGATGATGATATTTACACTACGATTAAGCGTCATCTTGAGCTTATCAAAGAGGATGCAGCATTTCTGACATTTGAACTGTTAGAAGAGGAACAGATTACAAGTCTTGATACGCTCAAAGAACGTATTCAATCATTACACTCCTTGGGTTCTAAAATTTCTCTCGATGATTTTGGCAGTGGATACTCCAATTTTAATCATATCTTCACGTTGGATGTCGATATTATAAAAATTGATGGAAGTCTTATTAAAGATATTGATACTTCGGATATTTCGTATAAATTGGTAGAGTCTATTATTGCTTTCGCCCGGGCATCGGATAAAATAGTGGTTGCTGAATACATTCATTCCTCTAAAGTCTTGGAAATTGTCAAAGAGCTTGGTATTATTTATGGGCAAGGATTTTATTTAGGAAAACCAAGCGAAACACTCTCAACGAAACCTGACTATTGCCCTTGATGAAGTTGATCTAAATCATAAAAGCACATAATCTCTTATAAATCGATGTCCTTAAAGGAGTATTAACGCTAACTCGAATACAATATCTCTACACTATTGCATAGGAGATAACATTGGCAGGTATATCGACAAAAGGCAGTTACGGCCTCGCCGCCATGTATGAGTTAGCGCTTCACTACGGACAAGGTCATCTTCAAATTCGCGACATAGCCGAAAAAGCCAACATCCCCCAAAACTATCTGGAACAAATTCTTGCGACCTTGCGTAAAGAGGGGTTGATTCAAAGTATTCGAGGAGCCGGAGGCGGATACTTGCTCGCAAAAGCTCCCAATACGATTTCGGTCTTTGATATATTAGTCGCACTGGAAGGGGAACTTTGCAACCCTTCCGATGAACGGTTACAAGCTATTTTACATCTGTATTGGAACCGCATTCGAGAAGATATGAAAGGTGTTTTTCACGAGACCCTCCAAGATCTCGTCGATCAGGGAAATGCTCTGGATCAGCAATCGATGTATTTTATATAATCACAGCCTGTTGCAGCTGATACTGCGGCAGTTTTCCATAGAGTTTTACGACATCACCAAACACGATTACCGCCGGCCCCTGAACCGCTTTAGCCGCTTTGGCCAAACCTGATAAGGTTGTTACGATACTCTGCTGCTCAGGACGCGAAGCATTTGCCACAATCGCTACCGGGAAGTCCTTCGGAACTCCGCTTTGGAGTGCCGCTTTACGGATAGCTCCCGCCAAGCTCAACCCCATCAAAACCACCGTCGTATGATTCGGTACTTTTAAAAGCGGCAGCCAATCGGTATTAAATTTAGCATCTTTCAAATGTGCCGACACTACTGAAAAACTGGAAGCATACCCTCTCGCGGTCGGAGGAATTCCGGCACATGCCGGTCCGGCTACGGATGAAGAGATGCCCGCAATAATCTCTACTTGATACCCCTGCTCGCCCAAAAAAAGTGCTTCTTCAGAGCCCCGTCCGAAAATATAGGGATCGCCGCTTTTAAGCCGCGCGACACTGAATCCCTGACCTGCATAATCCGCGATAAGCGTGTTAATCCGCTCTTGGCTGATACTGTGGCAGCTTTTCGGTTTTCCGACATATATTTTTCGTGTTTCCGATGGAATCAATGCCAATATCTCATCTGTAATAAGATGGTCATACAAAACGATCTGTGCTTCACGGATTATCCGGTAGGCTTTGAGCGTCAACTGTTCTACGTCCCCGAGGCCGCAGCCTACGAGGTACACTTTTCCTTTTCTCGCCGAAAACGGATAATTGGTTTCGGCTGAATTTGATTTCAAAATTTTTGTCATTCGAGCCTCTTTATCGATTGTCTTATAGCTTCCAGCAACGCATCAATGTCCTCTGCACCTTGCGAATAATGGAGACTGATACGCAGCCATCCCGGCCGCGTTTGGAACGGAGTATCATCCTCCAGCCCTAACAGATCGTGCCCGTAAGGTCCGGCACACGAACATCCTGCCCGTGTTTGAAATCCATCCGATTCAGATAAAACCTCACACAAAGCATACGGGTCGATATGTTTAATATTGAACGATACGATCCCGATATTTTCTGTCTTGCGGCATCCGTAGCACTCTGCTCCCTCAATCGCTTTTAACCCGTCGGTAAAACGTTTGTATAAACTTTTTTTGCGTGAAGCAATCCACGCAAATCCAAGCTCATTGCGAAGCTGATACGCCAATGCGGCACGTATAAGCTGCAATATACCCGGCGTACCCGCATCTTCGCGATTTTCTATCTCTTCGACAAAAAAATGGCTCGTACGACTCACATACAAAACCGTTCCGCCCCCTGCAAACGTAGGGGTCGAAGCCGCATCAAAAAGATTTTTTCGTATGGCGAGTAAACCGCATGATCCAGGACCGCCTAAAAGTTTATGCGGCGAATAAAACATCGCGTCAAACAGTTCGCACGGTATGTTGATGTACGGAGATGAGGCCGCCGCATCAAAACACACAATCGCACCGTAGCGACGAAGTATTGCCGATATCTCCGCATACGGGGTTATCGTCCCGGTCACATTCGAGGCGATACAAAACGTCCCGATAATCTCCCTGCCTGCATTCTCCTGCAAAATAGACTCAAGCTGTTCAAGATCAACCAGCCCTTTGGGATTTAGCCCGATACGAACTGTTTCGCAGAGTGCCTCTCGATAGCTGATATCGTTTGAATGATGTTCATACGGTCCGACAATCACGAGCGGAAGTTCGCCATCCGGAGCCATAGGAAGATACCGTGCCCGCGTTGCCGGAGGGATATAGAGTCCCAAAATCTCTTGCAGCCGTTTTACGGCTCCCGTAGCTCCGCATCCTGAGGGCAGCAATGCGAATGCTCCGTCCAGTCCCAAAAGTGATTTGAGATGTTCTCTCGCCGCACGGTAATAGTGATCGGTCCGAGCCGCCATCGACGCCTCTTTCGAATGGGTATTCGCATAGGTTTCAAGCACTTCGCGTATACGTGATTCGATCGGCTCATATGCCAGACCGGATGCAGTAAAATCGAAATAGGTTTTTTTATGTATTCCGATCGTATTGCGACCTATCTGCTCAAACTTGTCTCCTTTCTCAAGCAGTGGACGCCATAGCTGGTTCATATCCGTATTTCTCCAATAAAAAATTTCCGAAACTAATGCTGTTACTGCCCTCAAATTCCTCAATCAATGATTCAATCAATTCTGCAACTTCATCCGAAGCGACCTTTACTCCGGTTTTTACCGCGAAACGGCTCTCTTCGCCTTCGAGATGTCCTCCGACGATAAGATCAAATCCTTTGAGACGTTCATCGCCCCGTTTTACGATTGCACCGACAAATCCGAGATCAACGATATGCGGATGGGCACACGAATTCGGACAGCCGTTAATACTGATGCTCACCGGTTCATCAAAATCAGGAAATTTACGGTTTAGATACTCAACCACTTCAATCGCCAAATCTTTCGTCTCACTCACCGCAAACTTACAGAAGTTCAACCCTGTACATGCCAGTGTCCGTGCTTCAAAGACCGACGGATAGGGATGAAAACCGACGGCTTGAAGCGTATCGATCATCGGTTCCGTTGCATCGGTATGAACATTCAAAATCACAAAATTTTGTGTCGTTGTCAGCGTAATTCCATCGGCTTTGTAAAAATCGAGGATACGTCCGAGTTTCAACAGTTTCTCTCCGTTAATCCGTCCGCTGGTCAGGGCACAACCGATGGTGTTATATCCTTTTCGTATCGTTGCTCCGACACCGAAATGGGTCCGTCGCGGATACGGTGTAAAAGGTGCCGAGTCATACCGTTCTAAATCTACGTGCGACTCTTTTTCCAGCTCACGGACGAAACGATCAACTCCCCATTCTTCGACCAAATGTCCTAAACGGGCTTTTGAACGATTATCACGTCGGCCGAAGTCCCGATAGATTCGGGCTACAGCCTCAGCAATTTTCACAATATCCCGGCGTTTCACATAGCCGATATGATCGGCAATACGACGGTTGCTAGCCTGCCCTCCTCCGACACTCACGCTGAAACGGAGTTCATCACCGTTTTTGACTGCGGTAAAGGCCAAATCTTGTACTTCGTGTTGAATACAATGCTTGTTACATCCGCTTACACCGATTTTGAACTTTCTAGGCAGGTTTGAAAAATCGGGATTTCCACGATAAAGATTGTTTAATGCAAGCACAATGTCACGAACATCATCAATTTGCGCATGATCAATCCCATTCACCGGACAGCTCACGATATTGCGCGGACAATCTCCCGATGCTTCAAGCACACTCAAACCAACTGTCGAAAGACGTTCCAAAATTTCCGGAAAATCTTCTATTTTCAGCCAATGAAACTGTATATCCTGACGGGTTGTGATGTCTCCGCTTTCACGAGCGAATTGAACCGAGATTTCTCCCAATACTTCGACTTGTTTAGAGGTTAGATATCCTCCCTCAAGCTTGACACGGAGCATGTAATACTGCGTCTCATCCTCCGCTTCCTGAAGATTTCGATTTTGGGTGTAGATACCGTACCATTTAAAACGATCGATATCTTCCGGATCGATCTCTTCACCGCTCGATGCATATCGGTAGATGTCGGCGATGACTTCCAATCCATCTTTTTCACGTTTTATACGCTCGATACGCTCTGCTTTTGTTTCATTCGCCATAACCTCTTCCTTAAACGATTGTTGCAGCATTCCAATGCGGAAAATGCCGCCGAATAAGAGCATTAAGCTCTATTTCAAATTCAGATACGGTATTTTTCGCTACCGTTCTCTCCTTTTCCGTGCTTTGGGTAATCATTCCGGCGGCTACGGTATTGTTGGTAATTTTGTCGATGAGGATAAATCCCCCCATCTCTCGATTCTCTTCATACAAATCAAATGCGATCGGCTCGGCTACTACTAAACGGACCGATCCGATATCATTGAGCCCTAAATACTCCGCATCATGACGTTCTTGCGTATTGACATCGACACGAAAGTCAATCCCCTCTGCATAGGCAGTTGTAACGGTAGTCGAACGTTTAAATATATAACTCTTCCCGGGGAGGAATTTTTCCTCATCCATCCACACCAAATTTGCACTGAATGCATTGTTCTGCAAAATACTCTCATGTGTTTTGATCAGTACGTTTCCGCGGCTGATATCGATCTCTTCGTTCAAAAGCAGTGTTATCGCATCGCCGGTCGAGGCAGATTCCAAATCACCGTCATACGTCACAATCGATTTTATCGTCGCTTGTTTAGCGGATGGGTACGTCGTGATAGTGTCACCTACCCCAACTGTACCGGCAGCAACCGTTCCGGCGAATCCCCTAAAATCAAGATTCGGACGGTTAACGTATTGCACTACCATGCGAAATTGTGCATCAGCTGCTGCAGCGGCAAGAGGAACCTCTTCGAGAATCTCCAGAAGCGTCTTCCCCTCATACCATGGAGTCCGCTCACTTTTTGTGACAACATTGTCTCCATCCAAAGCCGACATCGGAACGGAATAAATCCCCTGAATCCCCAGCTCTTTTGCAAAAGCGTGATACTCCGTGTTGATCTTCTCAAAGACCTCCTGATCGAAATCGATCAAATCCATTTTATTGATCGCTACTACGACATTGCGTATTCCCAAAAGACGTACGATGTACGAATGTCGGCGAGTCTGCGTTACGATTCCGTATCGCGCATCGATGAGGATAATCGCCAAATCCGCCGTGGAAGCCCCTGTCGCCATATTACGGGTATATTGTTCATGACCCGGAGTGTCGGCGATGATAAACTTGCGCTTATCGGTCGAAAAATAGCGGTAGGCCACATCAATCGTAATCCCCTGTTCCCGTTCGCTCTGCAAGCCATCGACGAGAAGAGCCAAATCAATTTTGTCACCCGTCGTTCCTGACTTTTTACTGTCATTTTTAATGCTCTCGAGCTGATCCTCGAAAATCATCTTTGAATCGTGCAGCAATCGCCCGATCAGGGTACTTTTGCCATCATCGACACTCCCGCAGGTAATAAAGCGGAGCAGCTCTTTGTGTTGTTGTTCTTTTAGATAGCCCTCGATATCGGTAGCTATCAAATCGCCTTGATGTGCCATTAGAAATATCCTTCAATTTTTTTCTTTTCCATTGACCCCGAGCTGTCGGCATCGATCAGACGTCCTTGACGCTCGCTCGTTTTGGTTAAAAGCATCTCTTGTATGATGTCCGGCAGAGTAACCGCATCACTCACTACCGCTCCGGTCAGAGGGTAACAACCCAAAGTCCGAAAACGGACATTCTCAATACTCGGTACTTCTCCCGCCGCAAGCGGGAACCGGTCATCATCTACCATGATCTTGACACCGTCTCGTTCGACTACCGGACGCGGTGCTGCATAATAGAGCGGAACGATAGGGATCTCTTCGAGATAGATGTATTGCCATATATCCAGTTCCGTCCAGTTTGACAGGGGAAATACCCGAATGCTCTCACCGTTATGTATCCGTCCGTTATAGATATTCCATAGTTCCGGACGCTGATTTTTCGGATTCCAGCGATGGTTTTTATCGCGGAACGAATAGATCCTCTCTTTTGCCCGGCTTTTCTCTTCATCCCGGCGTGCACCACCGAAAACGGCGTCGAATTCATAATAATTCAATGCCTGCTTCAACCCTTCTGTTTTCATAATGTCGGTATGGATCGCACTGCCGTGGATAAAAGGGTTGATCCCCTGTACAATCCCGTCCGGATTCACATGCGTGAGCAATGTCAATCCGAGTTCCTTAATCCGTTTATCCCGAAATTCGATCATCTCTTTAAACTTCCATGTCGTATCGACATGCAGCAGCGGAAACGGCAGTTTTGCCGGATAAAATGCTTTGATCGCCAAATGAAGCATCACCGATGAATCTTTGCCGATCGAATACAGCATTGCCGGATTATCAAATTCCGCGACCACTTCGCGCATGATGTGTATCGATTCGGCTTCCAATGCCTTTAGATGTGTTTTTCTCTCTTGTGAAATCATAGTCTCTCCTTTACAAGACGCTCAGATACCTTTTTCCGGCATCTGTCCGATGTTAAATAAAAATAGCCCAATCGGCCAAATCTTCGCGCTGCGATGCGCAATCATCTCCGCAAATCTGCTTTAAAATTGCAAGTAAAAGCTTCATTGTTTTTCCCCTTTTAAGTGGAGTCCGCACTCCTTGTGTTCAGGATTTTCCCACCACCATCTGCCGGCGCGGATATCTTCTCCCTCCCGAACCGCTCTCGTACATGGAGCACATCCGATACTCGGATAGCCTTGCGTATGGAGCGTGTTATAAGGAACTTTATATATTTTAATATAATCCCAAACCTTCTCTTCACTCCACTCTATGAGCGGATTTAATTTAATCAAACCGTTGGCTTCATCCCATTCAATGAGCTGCATCGTCTCACGTGTCGGAGACTGAGCGCGGCGCAACCCTGTAATCCATACATCAAGTCCATCCAGTGCTCGGCGAAGTGGCTCCATTTTGCGAACATGACAACACATTTTTCGGTTTTCAACACTCTCTCTAAATCCGTTTATCCCCTGCATTTGATAGAGATTCTCTACTTCACTCTGCAGCGGACAGTAGACTTCCACTTTGATCCCGTACTTTTTATTGGTCTGATCCATCACAGCGTATGTCTCTTCGTGCAGACGTCCCGTATCAAGGGTAAATATCTTTACCATAGGGTCAATTTTGACGATCATGTCGGTCAGAACCTGATCTTCCGCACCATAGCTCGAAGCCAACGCAATACGCCCTTTATAAGTCTGTAAAAAATGGGTCAATACCGTTTCAGACGATACATCCGTAAACCACTCATTTAATAATTTAAATTCTTCTTTCATCTCTTTACCCTAAATCTGATAATCGTTTTCGACAACTTTTAATCTTCCGAAATTTGTCTTGTTCCACGCTCTTTCATGAAAATAGTACAGAACCATCTTGGTCAAGACTTCGACCGATCCGATCGAAATCGCCATGACGAGATTGCCTGTAACAAAAAAAGAGACGACCATCGTATCGATCGTTCCGACCGTTCGCCACGAGACGGCTTTGATAATGCTGCGATAGTGTTTCTCTTGCATGGTTATCCTGCTTTTCTCTTCCATCATACGTGCTCGGGCGGGTATTCGTACAGCTCTGTACTCAAATAGCGTTCCCCCGTATCGCATAGAATCGTTACAATCGTTTTCCCTTTATTTTCAGCCCGTGCCGCGATTTTCTCAGCTGCTGCGACATTGGCTCCGGAAGAAATACCGACCAACAGCCCCTCTTTTTTAGCAATCGTTCTGGCGGTTTCCATCGCTTCCGCGTTGCTTATCCGAACAAGCTCATCGTAGATTTCACGATTAAGCACTTTAGGGACAAATCCGGCCCCGATACCTTGAATCTTATGCGGACCTGCAGGTTCACCCGAAAGGACTGCCGATGCATCCGGCTCAACCGCAATGATTTGAATATTCGGGTTGTACCCTTTGAGTATTTCCCCTACTCCGGTAATCGTTCCGCCTGTTCCGATAGCCGCAACAAAAATATCGATTTTCCCTTCTGTATCTCTCCAAATCTCTTCCGCCGTAGTTTGACGGTGGATTTGAGGGTTATCAGCGTTATTGAACTGCTGTAAAACAACCGCACCCGGAATGGAGGATCCCAATTCAATCGCTTTTACAACCGCTCCGCCCATCCCTTTTTCGGGTTCGGTCAAAATAATCTGTGCACCCAGTGCCGCTAAAAGACGTCTTCGCTCCAAACTCATGGAACTCGGCATTGTCAGTATCAGTTTCAAGCCGAGACTCGCAGCGACACTCGCCAGAGCGATTCCGGTATTTCCGCTTGTAGGCTCGATAATGACACTCTCTTCTGTGATCTCACCGCGTTGCAGAGCTTGGAGGATCATATTGCACCCGATTCGGTCTTTAACCGAACCCGAAGGATTCATAAACTCGCATTTTCCGATAATCGCTGTCGATCCTTTTGAAAAATGATTTAACGTAATGAGCGGCGTATTTCCGATCAACTCCGTAACATTGGCTGCAATTTTCATTGTTCACTCCTTTCGCGGATGAGATTCACACTAAATGAATGCTCATTCATTTTTTAGATTTGAGAAATTATAGGAGGATATTTTTTCATTGTCAAGTAATTCTACTTATTTAGTAGTATTTATTTTCACTATCGCTTTTAAACCCCTATTTTACGGACTTTAAAATACTATACAATTCATAGTGATTTACTATGGTTGTAGAAATTTGAACTCTAAATAGGTCATAATTGCTATAATTTGAGATCAAATTTACGTTTTATGCTACTATTTCCAAAAAATTAGAGGATAACCATGGCGATCATCTCTGTTGCTTCTACCAAAGGGGGAGTGGGTAAGACTTCTCTCGCCTTCTCACTTGCAAAAGATCTTCGCTACCGCTATGCGACGAACGATATGTCGGTCGTCCTCAACAAATATAAAAATGCCCGTTATTATCCGAATAAAATTCCCCTTTATCCTGATACCGTTTATGATTTCGGAGGATTTGAAAACCCGCATGCCAATGAAATACTCAGGGAATCGGACATTATTATTCTGCCGACGACGAATGATCTCAATTCCATAATGAAAAGTTTGATTTTTATTAAGAACTTCAGAGAGAAAACGATTCTGGTTTTTGCCAATATGATTGAAAATCCAAACGATGCGGTGATGATTCGGGATAAAATCCATGAGCATTTTCCCAACCTCGCGTTTACCTACCTGCGACGAACAAAACTCTTGAAAAATGCGTTGGAGAGCGGATTGAGTGCCACGGAACTGTATGAGAGCAACAACCATACACAACATCTTTACAAACAGGCATTTGCCGAGTATTCTAAAATCCTGAAGCTTTTTAGTGAAGAAAAAGAATAGCTGAAACTATCCCTTTTTGATTTATAATTAAATAAAATGATTATGAAATAAAGAGGTCAGAGTATGCAAGAGCAGGATATAGTTTCAGCCTATCGACGGTCACAATGGATAAAAGTGATTGGATGGACTGTTTTAGTCGTCATAGCAGCCCTCTTTTATTATCATGAACACTCTCAAGAAATTATTGAACTTGCCAAAAATACAGCTAAAACAGCTCTAAATAAAGACCTTGCCAGCCGCGAATGGGTCATTTCCCATGGCGGAGTATATGTTCCTACGGATAAAAAAACCACGCCGAGCCCGTGGCTGTCTCATATTCCCGAACGAGATATCAAAACTCCGTCTGATAAGTCGCTTACCTTGATGAATTCATCATATGTTTTGAGACAAATGATGGAAACTTACGGAACACTCTACGGAGAAAAAACGAGAATATCGTCCTTACAACCGCTTAACCCTGCGAATAAAGCCGATTTATGGGAAGAAAAAGCACTCCTATATCTCAAAAACAATCCTGGTAAAACCGATTTTTATGAACTTCAAGAGAACAAAGACGGAAGCTATGTACACATGATGATTCCTATGTTCGTTGATCAAAGCTGTCTCAAATGTCACAGTGAGTCGAATAATAAAATCGGAGATATACGAGGCGGAATTTCAATCTCGGTCCCGTTAAAAGCGTTTGCCGATATGACTCGACACGCCTTAATCAATGCATATACATGGTTCTTTCTAATATGGTTGCTGGTCAGTGGAGTTATCATTGCTTTTTCCAAAACAATGGAAAAAAAATCGCTTCAGCTTCATTCAATCGAGGTTGAAAAAATCAAAAATTATCAAAGTATGATTTCCCTCGTTATTGATTTGATCGATAAACGGGACTCCTATACTGCAGGACATTCCCAAAGAGTAGCTCATTACTGTGAAATCATCACAAGAGCAATGTATCATGATGAATCTTTAGTTAATAAAATCAAAGAGGCGGCTATCTTGCATGACGTAGGAAAAATCGCAATCCCGGATTCTATATTGCTCAAACCCGAAAAACTTACCCCAACTGAAAAAGAGCTGATCAATTACCATCTCACTGCGGGATATGAGCTCTTATCCAAAGTCGAGATGTACAAGGAACTCGCCGAGATCATGCGCTATCACCATGAACGCTTCGACGGAGAAGGATATCCTCAAAGACTTTCAGGTGAGCAAATTCCACCGCTTTCCCGTATCATGATTGTTGCCGACGCGTTTGATGCCATGACAACCGATCGTATCTATAAACCGAGAAAAAGTGTTGATGAAGCGCTAAAAGAAATCGAACTGCTCAAGGGATCACAGTTTGATCCGGATGTTGTTGATGCTGCGATTATCGTGTTACGTCATGTTATCATAAGCGCAACCGATCAATTCCCAAAAAATATCATGGAAGAGGAACGGTTCGCCTACTATCTGAAAGACCAACTGACAGGTCTCAATAATCACTGGGCATTGGAATCGATCCTAAAAATTAATCAACATTCTCTTGAATACCGTTATGCAACCGTCATTACACTCGAAAATCTCACCGTTTATAATCGTGAAAATGGCTGGCATAATGGGGACAAATTACTCGAAAATTTTGGTGAAACATTAAAAAGTCGGTTTATACATCATCACATCTACCGTATATTCGGAGATACGTTTATCATTTTAAGCCAAGACTATCTCGATCTTTCGCCAACAACTCCGATCATGGCCAAACTTTTAAAAGGAAAAGATATTACGTTAACACTCCATACTTTCCATCTTATTGAAGAGAAAGTTGACAGTATCAGCAGATTGGAAGAGATAATCAAAAATAAAATGACGTCACAAGAATTCTAAAAATTCCTGTTCATTGAAACTGCTCTGAGCTTTCCTCGACTGTAACGCCAGGTTACGAATGCGGAAAAAGTGACGATCAGTGCGATACTCAACCACACCCACAAAACGCCCAATCCTAAAAACGACACCAGACTCAGCAAAAGCAGCGGTGCGATGACTTGTCTGAAAATAGAGATCGTAAAAATAAAATTCGGTTTAGCAATACCCTGAAGCATCGCGAGATGGACAAATATCACGACAAACGAGAAGAGTATAAACGCTTCTACCCGCAGATAGAGGGCCCCTTGGGCAATCACTTTTGCATCATTGCTGAATACATGCATAAACCCCTCAGCGCCGACCAGTAACAACACCATTCCTCCCAAAGAGACGATTCCCCCGTAATAGAGTGCGGTTTTCAGCGTCTCTTCGATCCGTTCATAGTGCCCTGCCCCGTTGTTTTGAGCAACAATAGCGAGAACGGCAACATTCAACCCGATGGTCGGCATCAGGATAATCTGTTCTATCCGCATACCGATTCCGAAAGCGGCAACCACTTCCTGTCCGAAAGGCGCTGCAAAATAAGTGATGATGAAGATACCGGCTGCCATCAGAACCATATTCGCACTCGGCGGGAGTCCTTGGGTAATCAATTCTTTAAAAACGGCAGTATCAACGGTAAATTCTTTATAACCGTGCAGCAGAGGTATTTTTGTGAGCTTATAAAACAGATAGAGTGCCGTAATCAGTTCTGTCACCACCGTAGCCGAAGAGATCCCCCCTACCCCTAGAGGTTTAACTCCTAATCCTCCAAAAACAAACCAATAATCCAAGACGATGTTCAAAATGGAAGAGACGATCAAAATATTCCGAAACGAAACGGTATCGCCTACCGCATTTAAAAGGGCATTGATAAACCAGCTGAAAACAAAAAAAGCGGAGCCGTACAAAATGACGTTGATATAGGCCAAAGATTCTTCCAAATACGCACCATGCGCACCCAAAAGCATCATCAGATACGGTGTCGTCAAAACACCCGCAAACGTCAATACAAACGAGAGAAAAAAGCCGAAAAATAAAGCATTTAACGCAATATGCACCGCTTGTTTGGTATCTTTTCTTCCCAATGCATTTCCGACCAGTGCCGTAACGGCCTCACTCATTCCTCCGGCAATCGCCAGCATCATAAAAAAAACGGAAAATGAAAGGGTAAGTGCGGAAAGAGCCTGAGTCGATATCAAGCCTGCGAAATAGGTATCGGTGACGTTATACATCGTATGAAAAAAGAAACCGACACTCGCAGGAAGTGCCAGCTTTTTTATCTGGACATTGATTGCACCTTGGGTAAGATCTAAATGCATTTTTCCTCTGAGTGTGGATAAATCCCTTTTTTCACTTCCAGCCGATCGTACATATCCAGCATATTATAATAGTCTCGATGCAGGGCAGGATGCACTAAAAATTGTTCTCCGTTGAGTATCCCTACCGCTTTATCGACCCGCTCACGCGTATAAAGATCGTACAATGCCTGAGAAAAATCGCTAAACTCTAGACCGAGCTCCTCCATCCGGATTAATTCTGCGACCAGAACACTCATGGTATTCGTGCTAAATTCCAAATAACTCACCGCTTCATCGATATTCCCTAACATGAGATGCAGCTGTGCTTTGAGCTCTCCGATCGTAAAGTTCTCCTCGAAAATCACCCCGATGAATTTCTCGACATTCAGATGATCTTCGAGTGCTTCGATCTCATCGAGTACCGTGTCCGGATCATAATCAGCAAAGTTTAAAATCGCTTCCCGATACGCTTTACCGCGGTTTCGGTTGTTGTAGATCAGATCGTCGATCGGGTAGACCTCTGAGACTCCAGGGACGATAATCTGACACGAATACATATCCAGATAATCGTATTCGCGGATATAGAGTTCTTTGCCCATCGAAGCAAATATCCCTGAAAGATAAGCAAATTCTTCTGCCGTGCTCGATCCCGTATAGTCCCACGATGCGAATTCAAAGCTCTTTTTGCTGCTGAGAAACTGAATCCCCATCTTGCCGTTGGAATCGATAAAATGCGATTCGAGATTAAAACTCTCCGAAACCAGCGACATATCAAACGTCGGGACCTCAAAGCTTTCCAAATTCTCCAACCCGCGTCCCTGCATCAGTTCCGTCATCGTCCGCTCCAGAGAGACTTCCAAAATCGGATGGGCCCCGAAGGAGACAAAGAGTGTCGCATTGGCCGGATTGATAAACGATATCGCAGTCACCGGATATTTTCCTCCCAGCGAAGCATCCAGAACATTGACGATATATCCCAATTCCCGCAGTTTCATCAAATCGCCGTAAAGGCGTTCAAACTGCTGCAAAAATGCATCTTCATAATGAGGCAATGAATAGCCGTTTTTAATGATCTCGATTTTCGCATACCGTTCCAAAATCTCACTCATCGACTGCACCTGAGCTTCTTGGGGAGTATTTCCCGTCGCAAGCCCATTGCTGACGTAGAGATTGCTGAGAATATTAAGAGGGAAATAGACAACTTCATCACCGGAGAGTTTTGTAAACGGCAACGCGACGATTTTATCTTCATAATCGCTGTTAAAATCGAGCAGTTCATCCTGACTCAGCTCATGATTCGGATCATAAACCTCCATCAACTGAGATGTGAGATATCCCCCTTCAAAATCAAACGCCACCTCATCGGGATAATATTTTCGTTCAGGGAGATGAAAATCGATAAAGAAATTATTGGTCTGAAGCCGTTCGATGTATTCGCCCAGTGCACTGGCAGTAGAGGCCTCTGAAAAGACCCCTTTTCCATTGGAATAAATGTGTTTAGGAGCCTCAACCGAAGCGAGATTGAGCGAATAACAGTGATTGAGAGGATGCTTTTCACTTGAGTAGGTGACTGCGCAGCCCATCTCGTTTAATATGTTCTGCATACGTTTAATGGAGACTTCTACGGGAGCATTTTTGGAAACTAAATTCATAACGGATCACTTCAGATAAATTGTCGCAGTATAGCTAAAAGAGTTAATAGATTGTTTGCGATAAAGAAGTGGAATTAATCTTCAGATAGAGTCAATTATAGGGGAAATAAAACGATTACCAGTGTCTGACTCTGCCGACATCGACATGAACAAAATTGGAACTAGGATAATATCCGACTCCCCCGCGTCCAAGCCCCATTGCGACTTTTCTCAGATCAGCGAGATTTCGGCCTGGGAGATTAATATCGATTGCTTTGCCTTCCATATGAAGACTGTGTTTGGCAACTCCCGAAGATTGGCTTCTGAGCATTGCGTTGGTTTGCGGTGAACGATAGCCTGAAATAATTTGGAAAGGCTCATTGCTTCCCATATTCGTACGGATAGTGTGGAGTAGATCGAAAAGATCGGTATTCATCTGTGTTGCGGAATCGTTTCTGTAATCTCTAAGCAAATGATTCAGATCCGCTACGGCTTCAGGGATATACGCCCCATCCGCCCAAAATGTCGTTTCGAGCTTTTCGCCGGTATGAATATTGTATAAAGAAATGGATTTCGCAGAAGGTATTTCTCGGCTTGCGAAAGCGGTGTTAGGAAAGAGAGCGACAGTTGATGCCATTGCGGCAATTTTCAAAAAATCCCTACGGTTCATCATCTGTTCTCTATCCATATTCCCTCTTTCTTTTATACGTATCATAAATATTTGTGTAGTTTACCATAAGTTTTTAAACAGCCAAAAACTTCACACGCCTATCGCCATCCCAAAATATCCGCCAATTCCCCGTCATAGCCGTATAAATCGTCACGAAACTCTGCATTTCCTTCATCATTTACCCATGCTGTCCAATAATTGATATACACCCTTATTTTCTTGGAAAGCGGAATCGTTTTCTTTTTATTTGCAGCGATAAGTGCAGAGACATTTCTATCTGCCGAACCGTTTATCTCTCGGTTCAACAGATAATTTGCAAGTTTGACCGGTTCCTGGATACGGATGCATCCTGAACTGAAATTTCTCTCATGACGTTCAAAAAGATTCTTATGAGGCGTATCATGGATATAGACATCATAGGGGTTGGGAAAGATAAATTTGATCCTGCCCAGTGCATTTTTATCTCCCGAATCCTGTCTGAAAACATAGGGAGAAGCATTCGCATTGATATGTTTCCAATCAATGCTGGAGGGGTCAATCTCGTTCTTAACGTCATTGCTCCCATTTTTAAAGATTCGTATATTATTCTTTTTAAAATAGCTGATATTTTTACGCGCTGCCGGAACAAGATCTTCTCTCACAATCGTAGGGGGTACACTCCAGTACGGATTAATCACGATATAGCTCATCATCGCATTAAAAATCGGAGTCGGACGTTCATCCTTTCCGACGACTGCTTTCATTTGCACTACACTCTCATTATTCTCGATCACTCTGAGTGAAAAATCAGGGATATTGACCGAAATATAGGAATCCTCCATCTCTGCGGGCATCCATCGCCATCGTTCCATATTCAATCGGATTGACAAAATCTTCTCATCCACCGATACATTTAGTCTAGAGAGTGTCTCATTCCCGATAACTCCGTCCGCTTTGATCCCATGATGTTTTTGAAAATTTTTGAGTGCATCCAAATATCCATTCTCAGAATCCTCATCTGCACCTAGATATCCCTCGATTCTCAGCCGCTCTTTGATCTCTTCTGGGGTATCAGAGGATGCGACCTCTTTCCATCCTCCCGCTTCTTGCAGCTTATAATATTTCAGCAGCAGATTTTTCAGAGCGTGATAACCGGATTCAGAGGGAGAAAGATCCTTGATAGACTCCTCAAGCGTATTATTTGCAAGGGCATTTTCAAGATAAAGCGGCAGGTTGAGTGATTTTTTTGGATCTATTTTCCATTGACCTGTAACCGTTTTGCGCGGCGTTAAACCGTAATACAAATCTTTCCCAAGCACAAAATACGCATCACTCAGCAAAACATCCAATTTTGCAAATATTTTCGGATTATTCTTGGCAGCAGCATCGGATTGGATGGTATTTATAAGAGCGATCAGACTTTCAAGGTTATAGCGCGGATCGGAACTGTTCAGTCCCTCATATTGAGAATCCCGAAGAGCATATACCAAAAGTATCGCGTCAGAATCAATGCTGTTCTCATGACTCCAAACAGGGGAACATTGTGAATCTTTATAAAAAGACCTAAGCGTTTCTCCCGTGCTTGTCATTTCACTCTGCGAACCGATTTGAAAAGATGGATTGGTATTTTTCAATGATTGGCATATCTCAGCTGCAACCGATGATGAAAATGAACTCGCAGGCTGTACATCGGATACGGCAGATACATCTGCCCAGACATAAATAGAAGAAAAGAATAAGAAGAAAAAACTGACCATTATTTTCTTGCTTATTCCCATGTTTCTTCTCCATTTTTTCTTTACATTGCATGCCATTATAAAGCAGTTGTGCCGTAAATCGGATAAACCGAGACTCCTACCTTCGTAATGAAAGAATACCGAATATCTTCACACTAACTTCATACAGCACTCATTAGAATGCCGCTCATCAAAAAGAAATTGGATTTTTCTCCATAAAATAAAGGTATACACAATGGAATCAACCGCTATCGAAGAGCATTTAAAACAAGTCGAAGAGGCAATGGAAGAGGTAAAACACTTGGAAAAAGAAGAGTCCAAATGGCTCTCATATATTTCACTCAGTACCGCGATTATTGCAATTGTAACCGCATTGGCAGGACTCTATGAGTCCCAAGTCACCGCTAAAACAATCCTCCTCAAAAATGAGGCCGTTTTGTATCAGGGACAGGCATCGGATCAATGGAGCTATTACCAATCCAAAGGGATCAAAGGGCATATCTATGAAGTGAGTGCCGAAGTCTATCCGAAACAATCCGAGGAGTTTGCAAAAAAAGCCGAAAAATATAAAAAAGAGCAGGAAAAAATCAAACAGGATGCCCATCGTTTAGAGGCGATACGCGATCAAAAATCGGCTGAAAGCGAACACTATTATGAAAAACATCATATTCTGAGCTTTGCCATCACCTTTTTACAGATATCAATCGCGGTCGCTTCCATCTCAGCCCTCACTCGGAATAAAAAGTTTTGGCTCGGTTCTTTGATCCTGAGTGCTATCGGTGCTATAATAGGCGGCTACACCTTGATTTCATAGGATATTGATGATACGTAACCCTTTTTCACTGCTTTTACTATTCATAATAACAAGCACCGCACTTTTCGGCACCGAAACGATGGTTTTTATCCGACATGCGGAAAAGCCAGCGGATGGATTAGGTCAACTCTCGTGCAAAGGGCTTAACCGTTCTCTCAGACTTCCCGAGACAATTATCAAACGTTTCGGAGAACCCGACTATCTGATAGCTCCAAATCCGACCGTCCAAAAACCGGACAAAGGGATATCGTATAACTACCTCCGTCCGCTCGCCACCATCGAACCGTTGGCGATACGAATATCAAAAAATATTGATCTGACGTGCGGATATGACGATATCGATTGTATGGCAGATTTGTTGCTGAAACACAAATACAAAAACGACCTTCTAGTAATAGCATGGGAACATCATAATATCGACAAGATCATTCAAAAAATTGCGAAGTCAAAAAAGGTCAAAATCGATGTACCCGAATGGGAAAGCGACGATTTTGACTCGATGTATATCCTCAAAGTCGAGAAAAACTCCCTAGATTTTACAATCGAGAAGCAAGGGTTAAACAACCAAAATTCCGCGTGTGAGCTGTAAGTTTTAGCTGTTTTCCAGCTCACTCACAACCTGTCGCATTTTAAGCAATGAATCGGGATTGAGAGAGATCGAATCGATCCCCTCATTGACTAAAAATCGGGTGATTTCAGGATAATCCGATGGTGCCTGACCGCAGATACCGATGTATTTATCCCGCTCTTTGCACGCACGGATCGCCATGGAGAGCATACGTGTCACGGCCTCATTGCGTTCGTCAAACACGGCGGAGACCAGTGCGCTGTCGCGGTCGACTCCGAGGGTAAGCTGTGTCAAATCATTCGATCCGATGCTGTATCCGTCAAAAATTTCCAAGAATTGATCCGCGAGGATGACGTTAGAGGGGATTTCGCACATGGCGTATATCTCCAAATCATTTTCACCCTGCACTAACCCTGCTTCATTCATCACGGCAATCGCTTTTCGTCCCTCTTCCGGCGTACGGACGAAGGGGAGCATCACTTTGACATTGGTAAGCCCCATATCATCTCGTACCCGTTTCAGTGCTTCGCACTCCCACTCAAATGCCGGTTTATACTCTGGAGAATAATAGCGGCTGGCACCCCGAAACCCGATCATCGGGTTCTCTTCATCGTTTTCATAGGCGCTTCCGCCGATCATGTGTTTATACTCATTGGATTTGAAATCCGTCGTACGGACTACAACGGGTTTGGGGTAAAAAGCTGCCGCAATCATTCCTACCCCCTCGGCGATTTTATCGATGAAAAACTTTTTAGGATCGCTATACCCTTTCATCGCCTTGTGCACCTCAGCGCTCTCGAGAATCGGTTTTCCTAGGGAGAGTTCGACTAAAGCCATCGGATGTGCGTTCACATAATGGGTGATGATAAACTCCATCCGTGCGAGCCCGACTCCGTCATTCGGGAGTTTGGCCACTTTAAAGGCAATATCGGGATTACCGACGTTCATATAGAGCTTCGTCTTGGTCGAAGTGAGATTCCCCAGATCGATTCTGCTCACGTCATACTCCAACAACCCCTCATAGACAAGACCGTTCTCCCCATCCGCGCAACTCACCGTCACGGCATCCCCATCGTGAAATACGTCGGTTGCATTCACCGTCCCGACAATCGCCGGAACACCGATCTCGCGTGCTACGATCGCGGCATGGCAGGTTCGTCCTCCGCGGTTGGTGATGACAGCAGAGGCTTTTTTCATGATCGGTTCCCAATCGGGGTCGGTGATATCGGCAACGAGAACATCTCCGGCATTAAAACGGTCACTCTCATGGGGAGAATGGATGATTTTGACATGGCCTGAGCCGATTTTCTCGCCGATCGCTTTTCCGCTGAGGAGGATTTTCGGTTCTATTCCGCTCTTGAGGTGGTACTGCTCAAAAAAATTATCGTTTTGTTTTTGACTTTGTACCGTCTCCGGACGTGCCTGAACGATGTAAAGTTCACCGCTTTGCCCGTCTTTTGCCCACTCGATATCCATCGGACGGTATTCTCCCGCGATTGCCGTGTAATGCTCTTCGATACTGAGGGCATAGCGTGCCAGTGTCGCCACTTCCTCATCGGTAATTGAGAAAGACTCCTGCAACTCTTTCGGAGTGGAGAGATTGATCGTATGATGGCGATCATCGTAATGCATTGTTAGGGCTTTAGAACCGATTTGACGTTTGAGAATGGTTAATTTACCCTCTTTGAGCGTCGGTTTGAAGACGTAAAATTCATCCGGATTGACCCGTCCGCCGACAATATTTTCTCCCAATCCCCAAATCG